>JABDJY010000146.1 GCA_013003285.1 Alphaproteobacteria bacterium
CCCATCACCATGCCGACCACACGTTGGGGCTCAACTGGTTTCCGCGCCATATCCCGGTCATCGCCCACCGCTTTATGCGCGAACGGATGATCGAGACCGGCCTCGATCTGGCCCATTACCGGCGGGTCAATCCCGAACATGCCCAACATCTGCGCGGGCTCAAACAGCACCTCCCGACCCAGACCTACGAGGGTTCGATGACGCTCTATCTGGGTAAACGGCGGGTCGAACTGCACAATCTCGGGCACACCCACTCCAAGGGCGACACCATGGTGTATCTGCCCCAGGAGAAGATCCTCTATTCCGGCGATTTCTGCTTCAACTTCGTCACCCCGGCCACCTTCGACGCCCATATCGGCAACTGGATCAAGAAGGCCCGGCTGGTGTTAAAAACCTTTCCGCTGAAGACCGTGGTTCCCGGCCATGGCCCGGTCAGCGACCGCCGGGTGCTGGAAGACATGGCCGACTATCTAAGTCTGGTCCAGCGCGGCGCGCGCAAGCAGTTCAAGGCCGGCACGCCGGCCAAGCGGGCAGCGAAAGAAATTAATCTGGGCGTTTATGAGGAATGGATGAAACCCGACCGGGTCGAGCAGGCCGTGATGAAGCTCTACAACGAATTCCGCGGCCAAGCCAACAAAGGCATCTCGCTGGATGCGGCTAAAGGCGGGTAACGGTTTTCCTGCCGCTCTTCGCTCTTATCAACCGCAAAGACGCGGGGCACCACCGGCCTCAATACCGCGACCAAAGTGGAAGCCATCGATACCAGCCCAGAACGCCGCCACTTCGCACATGGGGCACGGTCGCGACGACGAATAAAGCGTCGCACCTCGCAATCCCGACCGGCCAACCCGCCGCGCGGCATCGCGGATCGCCGACATTTCGGCGTGCGCGGTTGGGTCACCGTCGAGCACCACCAGGCTCTGGGACTGGCCGATAATCTTGCCGTCTTTGACCACGGCGGCGCCATAGGCCTGATCACCGCGATCGACAGCTTGCCGGCGTAGTTCGAAGGCACGTTCAATATAGGCCTCGGGAGTCGCACGATCCGGTTGGACAAAATCGTCTGAACCGCTTGTTGCATGTACAACCGGCGCTCGCACCTGGATGAACGCGGCGGCGAACGTGCCAGCCGCTAAAAATAGCCGCCGCCTCGACAATCCGGCGGCCAGATTTTTCTTCATGGCGGTTACTCCATTTTGGCAAAGAATTTTTGCCAACACCTCACCCAAACGCCCCTTCCACCCAGGCGGCTTGCGCAAACAGGCGGGCATCCTCGCCGTGGAAACCGACAAGTTGGAGACCCAGCGGCATGTCGTGGGCGGCCATGAGCGGCAGGGTCAGCGACGGGGCGCCGGCGCAGGTCGCGGGCGAGCAGGTCACCGGGTTACCGATATTCTCCAGACCCACCGGCGCCACCTCCGGCGCGGTCAGGCCCACGATACCGTCGATACTGTCGCGCGCGCCCAGCAGGCGCTCGCGCAGGGCGGCCTTAAATTCCAGGGCGGTGTGATATTCGGCCAGGGTGATCTCGTGGGCGCGGGCCAGCGCCTTGCCGATTCGCGGATGGTGGGTGTGGCCCGCCGCCTCATATTCGAAAAACGGCCAGCGCATTTCAAACGCGGCGATCTCGGCGATGCACCAGTCGGCGCGGGCGAAATCGTCTTCCAGCGCCTGCAGCGCCGGTGCGCTTGCGGGCTCGACGATCTCAACCCCGGCGTTGGACAGTCGGTTGAGCGCCGCTTCGAAGGCGGCCTTCACGTCTGCATCGGCCAAATGCCAGCCCGGCGTATACATGCGCATGAGCCGCGCCGGTCTTTCGCCGGCCGGTAGGAATTCCGGCCCGACAATACCGTGGGAGCCGGGTACCGGCCCGGCCTCGTTCGACAAAAACCGCAGCACCGCCCAGGCATCGGCCAGGGAGGCGGCGTGGGCGCCCACATGTTCGCCCGACGGAGAGAAGGGATGAATGCCGGCCTGACGGATCGCGCCATAGGTCGGCTTGACCCCGACCTGGCCGCAATAGCTCGCCGGGCGCATCACCGACGACATGAGCTGGGTGCCGATGGCCACCGGCAACATGCCGGCGCCGACCGCGGCCGCCGAGCCGCTCGATGAGGTGCCGGGGGTGCGCGTCGGATCGAACGGGTTGCACGTCGCCATGATGTTGCCATAGGCGAATTCGGTGCTCGCGGTCTTACCGACGATGACCGCGCCACCCCGGCGCAAGGCGGCGGTGAGCGGCGCGTCGCGGCCGGTCTCGTTTCCCTCAAAAATCGGACTGCCGCATTGGGTCGGCATGTCGGCGGTCTCGATGATGTCCTTCAGGCCAATCGGCAGACCGTCGACCGGCGAGAGCGGATTTCCCGCCGCATAGCGCGCGCTGGCCGCATCGGCGGCGGCGCGGGCGCCGTCCAGGTTCAAGGTCACGAAGGCCTGGACTTCCGGCTCGCGCGCCTCGATCACCGCGATGCAACGTTCGAGCAGATCGCGCGGCGTGTCGTCGCCGGCCCGGAACGCCGGTACTTGTTCGAGGAAACCTGGCGACAGGGGAATTGCGGGATCGTAAGGCATGGCGGCACCGTTTGAGGGTTTGTGATTATCGTCATGTTAATCGAAGAGCCGGGGCCCGGCATAGGGCGGCTTGGTCGCACCGAGATGACACGCTAGGTTTAGGCCCAACAAATAAACACCCCCGGAGGAACCCGCCATGCCCGATACCCACGCCGTCTCATCGGAATTTCCCGTCGACGAGAACGCCATCCGCGTTCCCTACGACCGGCTGAAAGATTTCATGACCCAGATCTTCCAGGCGGTCGGATTGCCCGATGGCGACGCCGAAGGGCTGGCCCGCGCCATGGCCGACGGCGATTTGCTGGGCAAGGACAGTCATGGCTGCATCCGGGTGCCCATGTATGTCGGCCGTATCAAGGGCGGCGCCATCAACAAGACGCCCCATATCCGCGTCGAAAAACAGACCCCGGCCATGGCCATCGTCAATGGCGACAATGGCATGGGCCATCTGGTAGCGCGCTATTCCATGGAACTGGCGATGGATATGGCGGCGAAGAGCGGCGTCGCCTGGATCGGCCTGCAGCATTCCAACCACGCCGGCGCCGCAGCGGTCTATGCCTCGATGGCGCTCGAGCGCGACCAGATCGGCATCATCGCCTGCGTCGGCAGCGCCAACCACGCCGCGCCCTATGGCGGCAGCGATATACTGGTTGGCACCAATCCGATCGCCGTCGCCATCCCGGCGCTGGAAGAGCCGCCCGTCGTGATCGACATGGCGACGACCAATTCCTCGCTCGGCAAGATCATGGTCAAGGCGATGCACGGCGAGGCGATGCCCGAGGGCTGGGTGATCGACGCCGCCGGCAAGGCGATCACCGATTCGGCCCTGGCCGATGACGGTATCTTGACCCATATCGGCGGCGCCAAGGGGTTCGGCCTTTCCATGGTGATCGGCTTCCTGGCCGGCACGCTCAACAATGCGGCCTTCGGCTCCGACGTCATCCATATCGGCGAGGACCCTCACAGCGAGACCAATACCGGCCAGTTCATCATGGCCATCGACATCGCCCATTTCCTCGATCCCGCGCTGTTCAAGGCCAATGTGGACCGCATCTCGCGCGAGATGACCGGCTCGGCCAAGCTGCCCGGGGTCGACGAGATTCGCATGCCCGGCACCAATAGCTGGCGGGTTCACCAGGATCGCAAGGCCAACGGCATCCCCATCACAGCACCCCTATTGGCAAAGCTAAACGCCGCGGCCGACGAGGTCGGCGTGCCGCATTTGGTGTGAGGGGATTAACTCACCAGCCAAATGTCTCGAACGGTATCGCTCCCGACGATCGCAGTTGTGCAGCATATTTTTCAGCGTAGCTGTGAGCGAACTGCTCTCTTTCCTGGTGCGCGCGCGCAAAATAGGCCTTCTGGAGTTGTTTCCGCTCAGGGTCGTGAGGTGAGGCCTTAACAGCCAGCACGCGTGCCTTCCAATCGACCCAATGGCCAACTTCATGGAGTAGCGTGCGAAACAAAATCGTGTTGCGTACTGACCATTCGGTCATCTTGATCGTCGTTCACCGGCGATCCCTGATAATCCGATGACCGTCCTCGGACAGGCGAGCAAGTTCCTCATGATCATGTAGACTAAGCTTCCCCGACCAGCGATAACGCCCCATCAAGTCGATCGCTTCAAGCATGATGCCCGGTCCTTTCCGAGGACCGAACCGGGCGTCAAAGACACACCGCCCCCACACTCCATTCATCAATTCTTGTTTACGAGTTGGTTGGCGCATTACCAGCATTTTTAGGCCGGCAACGTCCTCGGCAGGCAATTGAGAAAGCACATGTAGAACGTCGCGCGGACTACAGCCGTAGGTACTGCCGGGACGCGCGGGCTCCTCCAAGAACGTCACGGTCTGGCCGAGCAGGTCCACTTCGGTCGCGGTGTGGCGACCGAGCCGTTCATAGAAATAGAACTCGTCGTGCCAAGAATTGGGCACGACCATTCTGTTTTGCTTGCGCCAACCGAAATCGGGAGTACCAATCTTCCGGTTGCGCCGCTCCGCACGGCGGCCAGCCTGCATGTTTCGATTTCCCACTACCAACTGTAGATCGCCCCTAAGCGTACGCAAGATCGTACACCATACTCCAGGGCCAACGGCGTCCCCATCACAGCGTCGCTATTGGCAAAGCTAAACGCCGTGGCCGACGAGGTCGGCGTGCCGCATTTGGTGTGAGGGGGGAGATTGAACGCTAATCGCTGATCCAAATTCGCTCGAAACCATCGATCGCTTCGTTCCAGAAGAAGTAGGAATTCGCGCTTTCGAACACAAAAAAATCGATGGCGGGATTTTTCAAGTCAACAAACCTGCGCTCGCCCGGTTCGCACCCTGAACCGTACCCCTTCTCACAGGCCGAAAGGTGGTGCCCCGGTGGAGCAAGGGCCAACCCCATACCTTGCGGTTGAAAGTCACTCATTTCAGTCCGACCAAGCTCGATAATTTCTCGGTCACTGCTCTTGGCATCCAGAAAGACAAAAAGCCCCCATTCACTGGCGTCTTTCTTAATAAGAATCCACGCCTCATCCAGCTTGCCGTCGCCATTAAAGTCTTCGCTAACAGTGTAGAACTCGCGCCCTTCTTGACGAAAATCTTTCCAGTCATAGAGGACATCGCTCTCATCGGGATACCGCCATTCGTCAAAAAACGATGCGGCAAATGCGGGCGATGCCAATATCAGTAATCCGATAATGCCCCAGACCGACATTTTTCGCAGCGGTTTCATAATCCCAATGCCGTGAATGGGATCACGTTGGACAATTCTTTCTCACTCTCTGGCGGTATAGTCATACTCTTCTCCGCATCAACATCGGCGTAAAGCTTTGTCCGTTTCTTATCTATAAAATGTGACACCAAGAGGGCACATCATGCCAACCACCGATCTGAACCATCTTTCCGCTAGCGCCATCGCACGCAAAATCGCTGCCGGCGAGACGACCGCCGTCGCTGTCGTCGAGGCTTGTCTGGCGCGGATCGACGAGCGCGAGGAGACACTACGCGCTTGGGCCTTCATCGACCCGGAGTTGGCGTTGGCGCAGGCGCGGGCGTGCGATAAGGCCCCGGCGACGGGTCCGCTGCACGGGGTACCGCTCGGCGTCAAAGACATTATCGACACCGCCGACATGCCCACCGCCATGGGCTCGCCGATCTATGCCGGCCGCCGCCCCCCCACCGACGCCGCCTGCGTCGCGCTGACCCGGGCCGCCGGTGCGATCATGTTGGGCAAGACCGTGACCACCGAATTCGCCGGCAGTTTCCCCGGCCCCACCACCAACCCCTATGACGCCACGCGCAGCCCCGGCGGATCGTCGAGCGGTTCGGCCGCCGCCGTGGCCGACCTTATGGCGCCCGCCGCCTTCGGCACCCAGACCGGCAGCTCGATCCTGCGGCCGTCATCCTATTGCGGCGTCATCGGCTATAAACCCACCTTCGGCACCTATAATATCGCCGGCATCAAGGCCGCCGCCCAGAGCCTCGATACGCTGGGGCTGCATGTGCGCGATCTCGACGACATTCAGTTGCTGACATCGGTTCTGGTCAACCGCCCCCTTAAACCACTGGACGCGCCGGGATCCGCCCCGGCGATTGGCGTGTGTCGCACCCCCCTATGGGACATCGCCCTGCCGGAGACCCAGGCCGCGCTGGAAGATGCCGCGTCGCGGTTGGCCCAGGCCGGCGCGAACGTGCCGGAGGTCACCGCGCCCGCCTGCTTCGACGGGTTAGAGGATGCCCGCATCGCCATCAACTGTTACGAGCGCAGCCGCCATATGGTCTACGAATGGCGCGACCATCGCGAGGCCCTGAGCGGCATGTTCCAGACCGTCATGCAGACCGGGCTGGACATGGACTATGGTGATTACGTCGCGGCCATGCGCCAGACCGAGGATTGCCGCCAAGCTGCAAGCGCCATGTTCGACGGCCTCGACATTCTGTTGGCGCCCTGCGTCGATGGCGAAGCGCCCGAGGGTTTGGCCTATTCCGGCAACCCCCGCCTGCCGGGGCTATGGACGGCGATCCGACTGCCGGCGATCAGCCTGCCGACCCATACCGGGCCCAACGGATTGCCGGTGGGTGTCCAGCTTATCGGCCGCTACCGCGACGATGACCGCTTGCTCAGTGTCGCCAAATGGGTTTTGGAGAAACTCGGCTCCCCGACATTGAACTAGCCCGATACGGTACTACAATACCGTGTAAATGACACAAAGAAGGACCAATATTTTGTGTAACTACTTGTCATACTAAATACTGGTTGCAATAGTCATCAAAGGCTGTCACGAGCCCCGCCGATTGGCGTGTGCTTATATAGCCGATTGGCGTGTGCTTATATAGATGTGTCCGGTCGAACCGTACATAGATACCGGACGCACAGTAAAGCCCGAGACAAACGGGTACAGGACGGCCGCCCGTTTCAAGAGAATGATTGAGTAACAACAACAATGCCGTGACTGCATCGCCAGGAGCGACGGTCAACGAATACTGGAGAGTGCCCGCGCGCACCGCTTACGCGGATGGCGCGCGACTCTAAAATACCATGCAAAGATATTACCGCCTTGCCGGCGTCTGTCTGCTGCTTCTGTCCTTCGTATTTCCAACCTCAGCCTTCAGCAACGACACACGCGCCGTCAATTCCGACAAGGACCAGCTTGTGCTGGGTCTGCTGCCGTTCGTCAGCCCTGAGCGCCTGGATCAGCGCTTCGCGCCGCTGGCAAACTATCTTTCGCACAGGCTGGACTTCGATATCGCCATTGAGACGGCGCCGAGTTTTCGCGAATTCGTCGAACGAACCGCGGAAGCAAAACGCTATGATCTGCTTTTGACGGCGCCGCATCTATATTATCGCGCCCAGCGCGAGGGCGGTTATCGGGTCGTGGCGCGTGTCTCGGGGCCACCGATGCAAGCGTTCATTGTCGCGCCCAAGACAAGCCAGATAACGAGTATCGCCGATCTGAGCGGGCGCCGTTTGGCGACACCGGATTCTCTGGCACTGGCATCCCTGCTGACTCGAGAACTTTTGGCGGCAACCAGTGCGACACTTGCCGCCAATGTTGCACTCGTGGAAACACCGACGCACAATGCTTCGCTGTTCTCGCTCCATCACGGCTGGACCGACGCGGCAAGCCTGATGGGTCCGATATTTCGCAGAATTGCCCCGGACGCCAAAGCGCATTTGCGGGTGATCGCAAAAACCTCGACGACGCCGCATATGCCGGTCAGCGTCGCATCCTGGATTTCCGCCGAGCGGGCCTCAGCCTTCGCCAGTGTACTGATCGAAATGAAAAATACCCCAGACGGCAAGGACCTATTGCAGCATATTGGCTGGCAGAATTTCGTTCCCGCGCAGCCGCAAGACTATGACTTCTTTGATAATTTCGCCGCGGCGATCGATTTCAAGTAGCCGGTGATGGGTTCTCAACTATTCTCGCTCCGGTACCGGATCATCATCAGCGTGGTGCTGATCGAGACCATAATGTTGTCGATCATGGTCTTCAGCAATGCGAGCCAGGTTCGCCAGACTCACCGGGACCGCCTCGATCAGTCGGCGCAAATTATCCTGCAGCAATTCACCGCCACGGCGGGCCGTTACCTGTTCGAGGTCGATTACCCAAGCCTGCAGGAATACGCCGACAATATTTTGGCCCATGACGAGCTGACCTATCTCCTGGTCGAGGATAATAACGGTAATTTGATAACCGCATCCGGTGTCTTGCCAATCGTCGAACCGTTGAAGGTTGGCATGGACGATCCTCGATCGAACATTCATGCGGTCCATAGTGATGTGGACCTGGTGGGCACGCGTCGCGGCGCCGTCCAGTTGGGATTTTCCACATCGACCATGGATCAAGCCGTCGCGTCTGCGCTGCAACGGGGCGCCCTGATCGCCGGGGTCGAGATCGCCATAAGCATTGTCGCGGCGTTGCTGATCGGCGCATACCTGACCCGGAACCTCACCCAACTCGCCCGGTTTGCCAAACGATATGGCGATGGCGAGCGTGATCTTACGGTACCGATCAAAGGTCGCGATGAAACCGGCATGGTGGCCCACGCCTTCAACGAAATGATGCGCCGGCGCGAGATCGCCGAACGACAAAGAAATGAAAGCGAGGCCCGCCAAGTGGCCTTACGGAAGGAACTGATCCACGCGTCGCGGTTGGGGGCGATGGGACAATTGTCGACGCAGATCGCCCACGAAATCAACCAGCCCCTGGCAGCCACGATGAATTACCTCCATGCCGGCCGACAATTGATCGCGAACCGCACCGACGGGGCACTGGAACAGATCGCCGAGATATTCGACAAGGCGATCAAGCAGACCGAGCGGACGGCGGCTATCATAGGGGAGATCCGCGGACATCTCAGCAAAGAGGATGCGGACATGGATGCTGAAGACGTCAACGAAATAGTTCTGGAATCGGTCGATCTTGCCATGGTCGGGGTGCCGGACAGCTTCATAACCCTAGACTACAAACTTGCCACTGACCTCCCGCTGGCCGTTCTTAACAGGACTCAAATTCAACAGGTCGTGGTCAATTTGGTGCGAAATGCCGTCGAAGCAATGGCGGAGTCTGAGACCCGGCAACTTAAAATCGAGACATCGCAATCAGACGCCGAGACCGTCGAGATTTGCATTGGCGACACCGGCCCAGGCATTGCGGCAGAGGTCGCCGACCGTCTTTTCCAACGCTTTGTCTCAACAAAAATGACTGGCGTGGGAATTGGGCTGTCGATAAGCTACGCCTTTATCGAGGCGCATGGGGGACGGCTGAAGGCCGTCCGCAACCACGACAGCGGGACGACGTTTAAATTTACGCTACCGATTGCCTATGCGGAACGAGGGCGAAATGTCGCCTAAACCTCTTATTTGCATTGTTGACGACGACGAAGCCGTTCGCGATTCGCTGCAATTCCTTCTGACAGGTGCGGGGTTTCGCGTGCAGTCCTTTGCGTCCGGGTCGGCATTCCTCGACGAATTTGACGCAAGCGATACGGACTGCGTGTTGCTCGATATTCTTCTCGACGACATCAACGGGCTGGAGGTGCTCGAGCGCCTTGCCGAAAAAGGCGTCAGAGTGCCGGTGGTTATGATCACCGGTAACGCGGATGTTTCGACCGCGGTGCGGGCGATGAAAGCAGGCGCGGCGGATTTCATCGAGAAACCTTATAGCGACGAGCTTATCTTCTCCACGATCCAACGCGCCTGCGACGCCGCCGACCAGGCCAGACACAATTGCCCGCCCGACAATCCCGTCGAGGCGCGCATCGCCGAACTGACGCCGCGCGAACGCGACGTGCTCGAGCATATGGTGATCGGCCGGCCGAATAAAATCACCGCCTACGAGCTCGGCATTAGCC
>JABDJY010000183.1 GCA_013003285.1 Alphaproteobacteria bacterium
CGGCCCCGTTAACCTATTGAATTGCCTTAGTTTCCGTTCGGCGCTATACAGCGGTCCCATGGAGATGATTGCCCATCGATGTTGCACTGCCGGCCGGCGAATTACCGGCTGAAGACCTCGCCGCTGCGCCTATGCCGCGCGGCGCTCCGTGCCATCTGAACCCTGGGAACCCTCCAATGACGCTGCAACTCCACAACACGCTAACCCGCTCGAAACAGCGCTTTTTGCCGCTCGATCGCGCCCATGTGCGGATGTATGTCTGCGGGCCGACGGTCTATGACGAGGTCCATATCGGCAACGCCCGGCCGCTGGTGATTTTCGACGTGCTCTACCGCCTGCTGCGGCGCAGCTACCGCGATGCCCAGGTGACCTATGTGCGCAATATCACCGATGTGGACGACAAGATTATCGACCGGGCGGCGGAAAGCGGCGAGGCGATCGATGATCTGACCGCCCGCACCACCGAGCGGTTTCATGATGCGACGGCGGCGCTGGGCTGCCTGGAACCAGATGTGGAGCCGCGCGCGACCGATCATATCGCCGAGATGATCGCCATGATCGAGATCCTGATCGAGAAGGAGCATGCCTACGAGGCCGAGGGCGAGGTGCTGTTCAGCGTGCCGTCGATGCCCGACTACGGCAAATTATCGGGCCGTAACCGTGACGAGATGATCGCCGGCGCGCGGGTCGAAGTGTCGTCCCATAAGCGCGACCCTGCCGATTTTATTCTCTGGAAGCCGTCCACCGATGATCAGCCCGGCTGGGACAGCCCGTGGGGCAGGGGACGGCCCGGCTGGCACATCGAATGCTCGGCCATGAGCGAGAAATATCTCGGGCCCGCCTTCGATATCCATGGCGGCGGCGTCGATCTGGTGTTTCCCCACCACGAAAACGAAATCGCTCAGTCGCTATGCGCCCACCCGGACCAGAGCTTTGCCCAGGTCTGGATGCATAACGGCTATCTGATGAGCGAGGGCGAGAAGATGTCCAAGTCCTTGGGAAACTTCTATACGGTCACCGAACTGCTCGATGAATTCCCCGGCGAGGCTCTGCGTTTGGCCCTGTTGGCGACCCATTACCGCCAGCCGCTCGACTTCACCAAGGACGGCGTGCGCGAGGCGACGGCCCGTCTCAACCGATACTATCTGGCGCTGAAGGCGGTTGAAGATAACGAAGATAATGAGGCCGACGCTGAAGACGACGAGAGTACCGCCAAGGTGGCCGAGGAAACCGAATTCGGCGATGCGCTCTATGACGACCTCAATACCCCGGCGGCGCTGAGCGCGCTCGATCAGCAGGCCACGCGCATCATCAATGCGAAACCCGGTGAGCTTGGCGTGCTCGGCGAGGCGTTTCGGGCCAACGCCAACCAGCTTGGCCTGCTGACCGAGCCTTCGGATCAATGGTTCAAGCGCGGCACGTCCGATGACGAACAAACCCAAATCGAGGCGTTGATCCAGCAGCGCATGGATGCCCGCGCAGCGAAGGACTTCGCCGAGGCCGACCGCATCCGCGATGAATTGGTGGCCAAGGGCATCGTGCTGGAAGACGGCGCCGGCGGCACCACCTGGCGGCGAGGCGGCTAACCATGACCAAGCGCATCTATCTCTTCGATACCACCCTGCGCGACGGGGCGCAGTCGCAGGGCGTCGATTTTTCGGTCGACGATAAGCGCGCCATCGCCCGCGCGCTCGATGGGCTGAACATCGACTATGTGGAAGGCGGCTGGCCCGGCGCCAACCCGGTCGATGACGATTTCTTCGCCCGCTCGCCTAATCTGAACAACGCCATTTTCACCGCCTTCGGCATGACCCGGCGGCCCGGTCATAGCGCGGCCAACGATCCCGGCCTGAATGCGCTATTGACCAGCGCGGCCGACGCGGTGTGCATGGTTGGCAAGACCTGGGATTTTCATGTGGATGTGGCGCTTGGCATCAGCCAGGACGAAAACATCGCGATGATTTCCGATAGCGTCGCCCACGCCAGGACCCGGGTGAGCGAAGCGCTGTTCGACGCCGAACATTTCTTCGATGGCTATAAGGCCAACCCGGAATTCGCCCTGGCGTGTTTGCAGGCGGCGCTCGACGCCGGCGCCCGCTGGGTGGTGCTGTGCGACACCAATGGCGGCACCTTGCCCTATGAGGTCTCGCGCATCGTCGGTGAGGTCATCCAGCACATTCCCGGCGACCATCTGGGCATCCACGCCCATGACGATACCGGCAACGCGGTGGCCAATTCCCTGGCCGCGGTCGAGGCCGGCGCGCGTCAAGTGCAGGGCACGTTGAATGGGCTGGGGGAGCGTTGCGGTAACGCCAATCTGGTAACCGTCATTCCCAATCTGATGCTCAAATATGACGGCGCCTACGAAACCGGCCTGGGCGAGGCCGAGCTGGGCCAGCTGGCCCATGTGTCGCGCCTGCTCGACGAATTGCTCAACCGCGCGCCCGACCGCCATGCCGCCTATGTGGGCGAGGCGGCCTTCGCTCATAAGGGCGGCTTGCACGTCTCGGCGGTGCAGAAGGATCCGCGCACCTATGAACATATCGAGCCCGGGATCGTCGGCAATAGCCGCCATATCGTGGTCTCCGATCAGGCCGGCCGGTCCAATATTCTGGTGCGCCTGGCCGAGGCCGGCATCGAGATCGACGCCGGCGACAAGCGCATCAACCGCTTGGTCGAGGATGTGAAGGCCCGCGAATATGACGGCTATAGCTATGACGGCGCCGAGGCCAGTTTCGAAATTCTGGCGCGGCGCGCCTTGGGCGAGGTGCCTCGCTTCTACGATGTGCAGAGCTTCCGCACCGAGGTCGAGCGCCGTTTCAACGCGCGTGGCGATCTGACCACCATCAGCCAGGCGGTGATGAAGATCGATGTGGGCGGTGAGCCGACCATGCAGGTGGCCGAGGGTAACGGCCCGGTCAACGCGCTGGATGCCGCGCTGCGAAAAGCGCTGCTGCCGAAGTTCCCCGAGCTGGAAAGCATGCGGCTGGTCGATTTCAAGGTGCGTATTTTGGCGCCGCAACAGGCCACGGCGGCGGTGACAAGGGTAATGATCGAATCGACCGATGAGACCGGCCATCGCTGGGGCACGGTGGGTATTTCGCCCAACATCATCGATGCCGCCTACGCCGCCCTCGATGACGCCATCGTCTACAAGCTGCTCCGCGCCCGAAACGGCGCTTAAGCTCTAAGACGGACATGCCTAATAACCCTCTCCCATAGGGAGAGGGTGGTGAGCGAATGCCAGCGGGTGAGGGGTTAGGGTATAACGAGAGTACGCGCAGGGGTTTGTAACCCCTCACCCAACCCTCTCCCTATGGGAGAGGGAGCTTGTGCCAGAGCTTCCTCTAGGATTGGGGCCAAGTAATGTGCGCGGTTGAGCCACAATCACGGCGAATTGAGCAGCCTTCAGGTGGCTTTGGCGGCGTTCGCCGTTACGTTTAAACGTAGACACTAAAGGCGAGCCGATGATTGCTGATTTTTACCCGCGTAACATTGTCGCCAGGCTGTTTGCCCTGGCCGTCACCCTGATTCCCCTGTCGGTATTCGCCTCCATGGCGGCGGCCGATGTGGCGGCCATGAAGCAGTTCTGGCCGCGCACCAATTTCGAGAAGACCACCATCGACCTGTCGGAGATCCTGTCTGGCGGCATCCCGCGCGACAAGATACCGGCGATCGACGCGCCGACCATCGGCACCCTGGCCCAAGGCGCGGCGGTCTACGATGCGCGCGAACCGGTTATCACCGTGACGGTGGACGGCAAGACCCGCGGCTATCCGCTGACCATTCTAATCTGGCACGAGATCGTCAACGACCAGCTCGGTGGCCTGCCGATCACCGTGACCTATTGTCCGCTGTGTAACTCCGCCGTGGTGTTCGACCGGCGGGTCGGCGACAAGGTGCTCGATTTCGGCACCACCGGCAATCTGCGCTTCTCCGATTTGGTGATGTATGACCGCCAGACCGAAAGCTGGTGGCAGCAATTCACCGGCCAAGGGATCGTCGGCGAATTCGCCGGCGCCGAGCTGAAAATCCTACCGGTGCGGGTCGAGCCTTTTGGTGTGTTCGCCGAACGCAACCCGGACGCCGACGTGCTGCTGCGCACCCCGGGCTTTGCCCGCAATTACGGCGTCAATCCCTACGGCGGCTACGACAGCGGCGAGCAACCCCTGTTCCCGGGTATTCCCGAACCCGAGGGCATAGCACCCCTGGCCTATGTGGTCGCCGTGGCGGATCAGGCCTGGAGCCTCGATCTGCTGCGCGAGAAGAAGCGCATCGAGGCCGGCGATCTGGTGCTGACCTGGGAGCCCGGCCAGATCTCCGTGCTCGACAATTCCTATATCAAGGAAAGCCGCGACGTCGGCTATGTGACAGTGCAGCGCAAGCAGGGTGGCGAACTGGTCGAGGTGCTGCACGACACCACCTTCGCCTTCGCCTTCAACGCCTTCCGCCCACAAGGCACAATCCATAAATAGGCCCGTTTTGGATTGGCGTTAACCGCCGCCGCGGCGTATGTAATTCGGCGGAGGCAGACCCATGTCCGGTACCAACCGCACGCAGCCGCCGGTCACCGGCGGTCCCCGTATCATTCTCATCGAACCGCAGTTGGCGGAGAATATCGGCGCGACCGCGCGCGCCATGTTGAACTGCGGGTTGACCGATTTGGCCATCGTCAATCCGCTTCAGGAATTTCCCCACGGGCGGGCCGTCGCCATGGCGTCGGGCGCCACCGAAGTGCTCGACAAGGCGCAATTGTACGACAGCGTCGAGGACGCCATCGCCGGGCTCAACCGGGTCTATGCGACCACGGCGCGGCCGCGCGAATTGACCGTGCGGGTGACCACCCCGCGCCGGGCGGCCAGCGAATTACGCACAGCGTGGCAGGCCGGCGACGCCATCGGCGTGATGTTCGGGTCCGAGCGCTCGGGCATGACCAACGAGCATATCGCGCTCGCCGATACGCTGATCTCGATACCGCTGAATCCGGCCTATTCGTCGCTCAATCTGGCGCAGGCGGTGCTGCTGGTCGCCTATGAATGGTTCACCACGGCCGATGAAACGCCGGCCGAGCAATTCGTCGAGCCCGACACCGGACCCGCCACCAAGGCTGAACTGCAGGCGTTTTTCGATCGCTTCGAGAGCGCCCTCGATACGGGCGGATTTTTCCGCACCCCGGAGATGCGCCCGGCCATGGTGCGAAACCTGCGCGCCATGCTGCAGCGCGGCAATCTCACCGAGCAGGAGGTCCGCACCCTGCACGGCGTGGTCTCATGCCTGACCGGCAGCTGGCGCGAGACGGAAAACCAAAAGCGCTACCGCGAAGCGAAGGAAAGCTAGGTCGCGCGAACCTAGCGGGGGATACGGTTATTCATGGGAAACACGCTTCGTCGCGTCGTCACCGGTCACGATTCAGACGGTAAATCGATCATCGCTCTGGACGACAATCCCTCGGCAAGCGAACGAGGCGAGATCGAAGACCAGCGCGTGCTGCGTGAAATCTGGGCGACCCTGTCGGCGCCTGCCACAGGCCAGGCAGGGGCCAGCGAGTTTCGCGTGGTGGACCTGCCGGCCGGCAGTCGCCGCGAGATGCACCGCACCGATACGGTGGATTACGGGATCGTTCTGGCCGGCGAAGTCTATCTGGTCGTGGAACGGGGCGAGACATTGTTGCGCGCCGGCGATGTGGTGGTTCAGCGCGGCACCTTCCATGGCTGGCACAATCGCTCCGACCGCGTTGCGCGTATGGCCTTCGTCAATATGCGCGGGCAGGCCACCGACGATGAGAGGTGCCCCGGCGTCTAAGGTCGCGTAGACTTACCCTCCAATTCGGACAGCGACCCAGGAACGACCGATGAAACCGCGCGTTTTCGTCTTTCAGCCGATCCCGCAGATCGCCATCGACACGCTGGAGACGGCGGCCGATGTGACGGTCTATCCCCATCTCGATCGCATGATTTCGATGGATGAGATGATCGGCGCCGCGCAACGCCATGACTATCTGCTGGCGCTGCACGAAAACTTCATCCCCGCCCAGGTGCTGCGCGCCAATCTCGATCTCAAGGGGGTCGCCATCTTGGGCGCCAAGACCGGCATGGTCGATTATGACGTGGCGCTCGAGCTCAAGGTGCCGGTGGTCAGTTTCGGGCGCGAGGGCATACCCGGCGGCGGTCCCAACAAGAATACCGCCGACCTGACCGTGGCCCTGATGCTGAACCTGGCCTACCGGGTCATCGAGGCCGACCGCTACACACATGCCGGCAAGTTCAAGCAGAACCAGACCATGGCGCTCATGGGGGTGGGCTGCGCCGGCAAAACCGTCGGCATGATCGGGCTTGGCAATATGGGTGAATATATGGCGCCGGTGTTTCGCGCCCTGGACATGCAGGTGGTCTACAACAAGCGCTCGCGGTTATCGCCGGAGAAGGAGCAGGACCTCGATGTGGAATGGGTCGCGGAGATGGATGACGTTTTCCGCCAGGCGGATTTTCTGGTGGTGGCCTGTCCGCTGACGCCGGAGACCATGGACATGATCGGCGCGCGCCAGTTCGCGCTGATGAAACCGACCGCGTTCTTCATCAACACCGCGCGCGGCCGCATCGTGGTCGAGGCCGATCTTATTGCCGCGCTGGAGCAAGGGCAGATCGCCGGCGCGGGCATTGAGACCTTCGCCAGCGAACCGCCCGAACAATGGGAGGTGACCGTCCCCGAAGCGCTGCGCCGGATGGAGAATGTCATCCTCACCCCCCACAATGGCGGCGCCACCTGGCAAACCCGGGGCTACATGTTGAACACCCTGGCGCAAGGCATTGTGGCGCTGATCAACGGCGAACGGCCGCAAACCCTGATGAACCTTGAAGTTTTTGGCGGCGAGACGCTTTATCCGGAACTCTATGGACGCGGGCCAGCGGTGCCGGTCGCCGAGGGCGGTCCTGCGATCTACGTCTACTAAATGCGGTCACGCGCCCGGCGCGCCGTTTCGGTTCAGGTAAAAATAGACCGCCAGGGTGGTGACGATCAGTGCGCCGCCGGCCAGGCTTGTCACCGTGGGGACCTGGCTGATAAAGGCCCAGGCCCAGAGCGGACCGATCACCGCTTCGAGCAGCACGATCAAACTGACCTCCGAGGCCGGCAGATAGCGCGGCCCGAGGCTGATCAGGCCGAACGATACCGGCAGCACGATCAATCCCAGCAGGCCGAGCCAGAGCATGTCGGCGGGCGAGAGCAGCAGGGTCGGGGCGACCACCAGGGCGATGGCGGCGATGAGGTATCCGCCGCCGGCGATGGCGCTGGCGGCGTCGACTTGCGGCGCATGGCGCAGCACCACCAGCGATCCGGCCCAACAGGCGGCGGCGAACACCGCCGTGAGGTTACCGGCCAGGTTGCCCCGGCTCAGCCCGTCGCCGAAGATGATCACCATGCCGGCGATGACCACGATGATGGCCACGATGGTGCGCGGCGTCACCGGCTCCTTGAAAAAGATCCGCGCGAAGGCGGCGGCGAACAGCGGCGCCACGGTGATCAGGAACAGGGTATTGGCGACGCTGGTGGTGACGATGGCGGTGACGAAGGCGACCGATGAGACCGCGAACAGCGCGGCAATGGCCAGCGCCGGCAGGGTGAACAGCGCGCGCGGCGTGACCGATTTCTGCCGTCGCCAGATCAGCGAAAAGACCGTTAACGCCAGTCCCATCAGCAGCCCGCGCCAGAAGATCATGGTCCATAAATCGGCGCTCACCAGGGTGGTAAGCAACCCGTCGGGGGTCAGAACCAGGACGCCGAGCACCACGATGGCGATGCCGCGCGCGTGGGAAACCGGGTTAGCGGCGGCCATAGGGGCCCCAATCCGGCAAAAAGTTCGCAAAATCAGCGCTTTGGGGCAAAGCAGGGTTTGACATATGCCGGGCTATCCTTGTAAATGCGCGCGATTCCTGGGAACGCGGACCGGCCAAAGAGCCGTCTCCCGTGCAACGCCGCTTATATCGCGGTGACGCGCCTACCGGGACAAAAAACTGAAGCCAAAAAAGGTATAACCACATGACCAAGCGTCATACGTCAAAGTACAAGATCGACCGCCGTCTCGGCGTGAACCTCTGGGGCCGTCCCAAAAGCCCGTTCAACCGCCGCGAATATGGACCCGGCGAGCATGGCCGCCGCCGCAAGAAGCCGTCCGATTACGGCCTCCATCTGGCCGCCAAGCAAAAGCTCAAGGGCTATTACGGCAGCATCGGCGAGAAGCAATTCCACCGTTATTACGTTGAAGCCGTGCGCCGCCGCGGCGACACCGGCCAAAACCTGATCGAACTGCTCGAGCGCCGGCTCGATGCCGTGATCTACCGCATGAAGTTCGTGCCGACGGTTTTCGCCGCGCGCCAGTTCGTCAACCACGGCCATGTCCTGGTCAACGGCAAGAAGGTCAACATTCCCTCCTACAGCGTCAAGGATGGCGATGTGATCGAGGTGAAGGAAAAGTCCCGCGAGATTCCCATCGTGCTGGAGGCCAGCGCTTCGTCCGAGCGCGATCTGCCCGATTATATGGACGTGGATCTGGACCGTCTGCGCGGCACCTTCGTGCGCGGGCCGTCCCTGGCCGACGTACCCTATCCGGTGCAGATGGAACCGAACCTGGTCATCGAGTATTACTCGCTGTAACGGTTCAAGAGATTTCGAACGAAAAGGGCTGCCCACCGGGCGGCCCTTTTTTATGGGCGCTTTGGATGGGCGCGGTCTTAGTGGAACGCTGCAGGCCTGCCGCTGGATTATCTGTTGGCGCGTGTCGCGTCATATTGTCGCCGCGGCCCCGCTTGAATGGATAACGCGCCGTAAAATTGTCTTAATATTCCGCTCTAGTCGGGTCGAAAACATGAGGTTGGACTAAAATGAAAGTATCGCTTGTTATCGCTGCGGTCCTCAGCGCGACTCTCGCTGGAGGCGCCTTGGCGCAATCAACAAATCAGCCTAAGGCCATGCAACATGAGGGCTCGGGTGCCCATGGTTCGATGGACCATAAGGCCGCGACGTCCGACCAGATGAAACAGATGGAGCATGGCGGGTCGACGGCTGGCGCGCACTCGGACAGCGCCGGCCACCAACATGGCACTGACGTGCCAAGCGATATCAAGGCCCGGTCCCAGATCGATACCTCCACGACCCAGGAGTCGAACAAGGGTCACTATCGGGTTTCGATTTCCCCCGAGGCTGATCCGGTTGCCATCAACACCATGCAAAGCTGGGTGCTTGAAGTTATGACGCCCGACGGCAAACCGGTCCAAAATGCCGAGGTGAAAGTCGATGGCGGCATGCCCCGACATGGCCACGGGCTGCCCACATCGCCTCAGGTCACCAAATATCTTGGCGATGGTAAATATCTGGTCGAAGGCATGCGCTTTAACATGGCAGGTTGGTGGGCGTTGAAATTCGACATCGCGGGACACCATACCGACAGCGTGAATTTTAACCTCATTATTCAGTAGGACATAAACGTTGCGGGTTGTTCACCATGCGACGGGAATTGCCCTGGCGCTGTTCGTTTTCGCGACGGCGCACATAGCGCCGTCAGCCGCCGATCAGCCTGCGCCGGCGCAAGCGTCGCCCTGGTCCGACGCTGAGCTGAAAATCATTCGCAGCCTGTCGATTGGCAGCCTGCCCGCCCTCGCACCCGATCCCTCGAATAAGGTGGGCGACGATGCGCGCGCCGCGTCCCTTGGTCACCGCATTTTCTTCGACACGCGGTTCAGCGCCGACGATCAGGTCTCGTGCGCGACGTGCCACCTGCCGGCGGCGGCCTTTACCGACGGCCGAAAACTTGGCCGCGGCGTCGGCACCGCGGGGCGCAACACCATGACGCTGCTCGGCGCGGCGTACAGTCCCTGGTTCTTTTGGGATGGCCGCAAAGATAGCCAGTGGTCGCAGGCGCTTGGTCCGCTGGAGAGCGATGTCGAACATGGCGGTACACGGACCGGCTTTTCCCAGCTCATCGCCTCGGACCGGGCTTACAGAACTGCCTATGAAGCGTTGTTTGGCGATTTACCCGACCTCTCTGACCCGAGCCGCTTCCCCCTTTCCGCTGGGCCGGTTGAAGACGAGAGTCTGCACACCGCGTGGCGGCGCATGGCGGCGCCCGATCGCGATGCTGTCAACCGCGTGTTCGCTAATATTGGTAAGGCCGTCGCGGCCTATCAGCGCCTTCTCTTACCCGGGCCCTCTCGCTTCGATCAGTATGCGGAGGCTGTGGTCGCGGGAAATAGCGCCGCCGCGGAAGAGATTTTCACGGCCAACGAAGCGAATGGCCTTCGGCTGTTTATTGGCAGTGGTCAATGTACCCGTTGTCATAACGGGCCCCTGTTCACCAACAATGATTTTCACAATACTGGCGTTCCCCGCTGGCCGTCGATGCCGCACGACCAGGGACGTATCGATGGCATATCGGCGGCGCGTGCCGACATATTCAACTGCCGCGGCGCCTATAGCGATGCCAGCGCCGACGACTGCCGCGAGCTGAGGTTTGCCAAGACTGAGGGGCCTGAACTCGTCGGTGCCATGAAGACGCCGACGCTGCGCAGCGTCTCGCAGACCGCCCCCTATATGCATGCCGGCCAGTACGCAACGCTTGCACCCGTACTTGAACACTACAACCGTGCGCCGACCGCGGAAAACGGAAAGTCAGAGCTTGAACCTCTTGGTCTCACCCAAGACGATTTGAACGATCTCCGCGACTTTCTGTTGACGCTGGACAGCCCACCGGCTGTGGAGTCCAAGTACTTGTCTCCACCCGATTAATGGCTTTTGCCGCCAACATTCTCGTCTCCCGTCATGGCGATGTGATCGAGGTCAAGGAAAAGTCCCACGAAATTCCCTTCGTGTTGGAGGCCAGCGCTTCGGCCGAGCGCGATCTACCCGATTATATGGATGTGGATCTGGGCCGCCTGCGCGGCACCTTCGTGCGCTGACCGTCCCTGGCCGACGTGCCTTATCCTGTGCAAATGGAACCGAACCTGGTCATCGAGTATTACTCGCTGTAACGGTTCAAGAGACTTCGAACGAAAAGGGCCGCCTGCCGGGCGGCCCTTTTTTATGTGCGCTTGAGGTGGCGCGCGGTCCGGCGCGCGTTGTACTTGCGACGGTCGCGCGGAACCCAGGTTATTGGTCTAACCACCGCCACGTATCGTCGTGCAGAATGAACCGCTGCGCCGCCCAGTTGTCGTTCGGTTGTGGGTAGATCACCTTACATACCTTGAATTCCTGGCATTCTAGCTTCGGATCCAGCCCCTGTTCGTCGGAAAATTGCATCATCTGTAAAGTTAGGTCGAAGAAAAAATCATGCATTTCTTCCGGCAGCTTAGGGTGCACCGATTTTAGGTAGGTCCCATTTCGGCTTCTGATCTCGGGCCAATACTGCAGCAGAAACTCCTGGAACGAGCGTGTGAGTGCCCCCGTCGCGTCGGTTCCTTGTGTCGTCTGAGAATGGGCGGATGAAGGCATCGCCAAAGATGAACCGGCGGAAATAAGGAAAAAAATGAGTAGGAAGAGATATTGGCGCATAGCCTTGCTTACCCGCTTTGTTGGAGCGCTGTGCGGACTAATGGAGCCGCCACAAGCAAACTCTTGATTCTCGCCGCGTCGCTCCAAATTACGAGATATGGGTCGATCACGGCAATGCCGAGCAGTGCCTTGGATTGAGGTATTCGCACCACGCTGAACAAGCGCTTCTTGAACGACGACGAAAGGTCTTGGCTCGACCCCTTGTAGGCAAACCATCCGGTTCCCGCGAGATCGCTCGCCTCGGAGTCATCCAAGGGCTTTGTCCAAGCAAGCACACCGCCTTCGAGTTTGCGGAAGAACTTGGGGATCCGAAGCCCACTTCGCAACAACACGGCCGATGACTCAGCGTCGTGTTCTGCGCGGAATACCACCATCACACAGCCTGAACTTTCAGAATCGCCTGTGTCGACAAAAACCAGCCAGCTTTGCCCGCTTGGGTCTTTCCTTTGGTGGATTTCAGTTGGTTCGGTGTCGAATAGTGCGGCAGTCAACGCAACGATCGCGCTATCTGCAGCATCGATTTTCTCGTAGCCGCTCGTTTCAATAGTACGCTTGCGGTGCAAGGCCACCGCGACGAACAACGCCACGCCCAATAGGATGACCCCTAGCGCACTCACAATGCCGACGACATTATCCAACGATCGCAGCCTCTACAGTTAGGGTCATGCTAATAGGGGTTTTGCTGAGCATAGCCGTGGTACTACCAATTTTCGTATTAAAGAACGCTTAGTTTTAACCGCCTAGTTCGATACCTGTAGACAAGATTTGAGCGCGATGGCAAAGGCGCTCTAGATGGTGCGCGCCAACCGTGCGACGGCCGCTTTGTCCGTGAGAGCCACCGTATTTCGCGATAGGCGATTTTGGCGGGTTATAACCCAGAGCGGACATCGATGGGTCGAGCGCAGGGCGCCGCCGCGGGCTTGGAAGTTTTCGATTGACTGAATTGCATTTCTGCCTGCCCAAAAATAGCGAAATGTCGATTTCTTAGTGCGACGTTTACCCGTCAGGGCTAAGGATCGAGCAGGAGGTTCCGTCTTATGCTCGCTGCAGACCTTATTGACCGCCTGGCCGCCCGCGCCGCCGATCCGAAGACGCGCAAGGACGCGCCGGACTGGGAAACGCTGCTGGCCGACGCCAACTTCGTCACGATAGATACGCCCTTCGGAGCTGTCGCCGGAGTATGCGGGCTCAAACACGACCCTCAGCCCGAGCCGCCGTCACCCCCGCTTGCGGCACCCGCCGCGCCGAAAGACATTGCCAGCGCTGAAAAGCGTCTGGGCTTTCCTTTGCCCGACGACTTCAAACACCTTTACAGCGCGATTGCCAATGGCGGTTTTGGACCCGGCAGCGGTCTGATCCCGCTCGATGAAGTGGTCTCGTACTATGAGGAACTCCGCGCGAGTCCGCCCGGCGAAGGCGGCCAGACCTAGCCGGTATATCTCTTGCCATTCAATCGCTACGACCTCGGCTGCGACTGCTACAATGTGAATAGCGGCGAGATCATCTTCTGGGACGAGGAAACACTACTTAACGGTCCGAGCGAAGGCGTCTGGAAAAGCTCTTTCAAGAATAATGCCCGGAGCCTTTCGGCCTATCTCGAAGCTTGGCTCGAAACCGCGCCGCCGAAATCCAATGAACGCTATGTCGCTGCGGTTGACGCAGGCATTCCAGATTCCGATGTCGTGATTGACATGCGGACCGTCGATCACCTCCGCCGCAGCATCGAGATATTGCGCCAATCCCCGGAACATCTCAAAACGTACGGCCTTCCAGAGGAAGGCTGGGAGGAAGAGCTCTGCAAAGCCCAGGGGCTCGACCCCAAAATATACCTCGAAATGATCAAGCGCCCGACGTCGGACGAATAGTAGGCGGCGATCACAATCAATTTTCGCACAAATATCTAAGTCCCGGCATTCATGGTGTCTTCCGGAAATGCGAATAAGGGCCGCTTGCCGTCTTTGGCGATATCCGGGCCGATTGTTGGTTCCTGTCCCAAATTCACTCAACCAACCCCGTCAATCACGATCGGTTGAGGTCACGCCCCAAAACGGACTCGGATGGTAGAATGTCACACGCGCCTTGGGGCGCGCGTGTTTGTTTCTATATTTCGGGTAGCTTGAGGTCGCGGGGTTCGAAGCCATGAATAAACTATTTTACACAATCGGCTTCGTGCTGATGTTCGCGGGCGGTCCGGTCGGTGCGCAAGTGTGGACCGGACACGATTATACGCAGACCTGCAAAGGCGACCCGGACGAGAATGTGGCCTCAATTTGCGCCACCTTTATTATCAGCATCGCCCAGGCGGGCAGAGGCAATGGCGCTTTCTGCATGCCGCCTGACGTGACACGTGGTCAGACCTTCGCCGTGGTCGACAACTACATTGTAGACCACCCCGACGCGCGCAACACGGACGCTTCCGAGATGGTTGTGGCATCGCTGGCCGAGGCCTTCCCCTGCGAAGCTAAGTAGCGCCGACGGTTGGTCGCCGGGCGGCTCTGTCCGGCGCGGCGCTAGTTGGTTTGCATCGCCGCGAGGATCGCGTCGATACTGGGCGGCGCGGAGTGATTGGGGTCGGAAAAGCGC
>JABDJY010000224.1 GCA_013003285.1 Alphaproteobacteria bacterium
CACGAGGTACCGTGCCGCACCAATCCGCTGGGGGTTAAGGGCGCCGGCGAAGCCGGTGCGCTGGTCGCGCCGCCGGTGGTCATCGCCGCTATCGCCGATGCGCTACGCAACTATGGCGTCAGCCATATCGACATGCCGGCGACACCGGAGCGTATCTGGGAGTTAATGCAAGAGCGCCAGGCAGCGGAATAGAATAACAGGCAATGAGACAGGGCTCAGACGCCGAGATAGTAGCTCTTCACCATTTCGTTCTCGCGCAGATCGGCCGCATCTTCGCTGGCGAACGCGATCTCGCCGTGGACGATGATATAGCCTTTATCGGCGATCTTGATGGCCTGATTGAAGTTCTGTTCCGCCATCAAGATGGTCAGGCCGCGGCTGGTGTTGAGTTCGCCGATCTTCTCGATCATCTGAGATACCAGAATTGGCGCCAAGCCGACCGAAGGCTCGTCGATCAGCAGGAGCTTGGGAACGCTCATCAGCGCGCGCCCAACGGCTAACATCTGCTGCTCGCCACCGCTCATGCTACCGGCTTGCTGGGTTTTCCGTTCGGCCAGACGAGGAAACAGCGTAAAGCAGAAATCGATGGTTTCCGCTAATTTTTCTCGCGCATCCGCGCGGTAAGCCCCGAGGGTCAAATTTTCCTCGACAGTAAGCAACGGGAACAATCGTCGCCCCTCGGGTACCATGGCAATGCCATGTTCAACAATTTGTTTGGGGCTACAAGCGGTAAGGTCAATTTCCTGATCGCCGTCCTTCAGCGTGATGCTGCCCTCAGTCGGTTTGATCAGGCCAGCAATGCACCGCATCAGCGTACTTTTGCCATTTCCATTGGTGCCCAGAAGCGCCACGGTTTCACCGTTGGGCACATCCAAGGAGACATTGTGCAAAACGCTAACGTTGCCGTATCCGGCGACGAGATCTTTGACGACGAGCTCAACCATAATCAGACCCCAAGATAGGCTCTTTCCACGCCTTTATCCTTCACGATGACATCGGGCGTTCCCTCGGCAATCAGCTCACCCGCATCGAGACATATGATGCGGTGCGAAAACTGCATGACCGCCCGCATGATGTGCTCGATCATGATGATGGTCATGCCCTGTTCATTGAAGTTGATGAGAATTTCGAGAACCTCATCGACCTCGTTGCCGGTCAGACCGGCCATAGCCTCATCCGATATGAGCAATTTCGGTTTCGCCGCGATGGCCCGCGCCAGTTCCAGCTTACGAAGCTCGATCTGAGTTAACCCCGTCGTCTCGCCATTGGCTTTATCGGCCATTCCCATGGTTTCGAGGATCGACATCGCCTCATCCTCGATAGCTTTTTGACTGGCGCCCGCAATGCCGAGAAACTCGATGGGGATCTTCAAATTGTCCATCACGGTCATGCTGTGGAACGGCCGCGGGATCTGAAATGTGCGGGTTATGCCGGCTGCCGTTCGCTTGTGCGCCTTCATTCCGTTCAAATTCTGGCCGTCGAATATGATATTTCCGCCATCATTGGTGAGCATGCCGGAAATACAATTGATCAGGGTGGTCTTGCCCGACCCATTCGGCCCGATAAGGCCAAAGCGTTCGCCAACACCGACCTCGGTGGTCACATTCGACAGCGCTGTAAACCCGCCGAAGTTCTTGGTCACGGAGTCGACTTTGAGAAGTGGTTCCGACATGTTTTTAAACCCTTCTACTTATTCTTCTTCATGAACCAGCCGACGATGCCGTGCGGCGCAACTGTCACAAAGAAGATCAGCAGGACCCCCAGGATCAGTAGATTGAGTTCGGAAGAAAACGTCACAATCGCCCATTGCTGGACGGTTCCGAGCAATACGGCGCCGACCACCGGGCCGATCCAGGTAAACGTGCCGCCGATCATCGGCATGGCCAGAGAATTCACCGCAAATTCCAGATTGAACGCGGTCAATGGATCGATAAACGTCAGGAAGCTAGGGAATACGGCGCCTGCCATACCCATCAATGAACCGCTGATGGTCGTCGCGAAAAGTTTGAGGCGCAAGGTTGGCACGCCCATACATTCGGCTGCTTCCTCGTTATCCTTGATCGAATTCAGCCCCCTGCCCAGCTTGCCCTTTTCGATGCTACGGGCGATCCAAACGCTGAACACCGCCAAGACGGCCATAATGAAGAATAAATATTCCTTCGTGTTGCCGAAAAGCGCACCGCCTTTTGAATCGATGAACACATAGCCCAGCAGCTCAGGCTTGCGCGGCGGCAGAAACGAAATGCCCGCGGCGCCGCCGACAAAGTCCCAATTGTTCACGAAGGTTTCGAGAACGATCGCAAGCGCTAACGTCGCAATGGCGAAATAAACGCCCTTGAGCCGCAGCGTGAAATACCCGATCGACAGACCCAGGAAACCGGCCACGACACCGGCGATGATCACCTGTTCGACGATGCCAGCGCCGAGCCATTGAATAAGCGCAACCGCGGTATAGGAGCCGACGCCAAGAAACCCTGCGGTGCCGAAATTAATATAGCCGCCATAGCCGCCCAGGATGTTCCACGCCGTGGCGATCATGACGAACTGCAGGATCGGAAAACCAGCGACGTACAAGAATCGGTTCACTTCCAAGTAAGTAAACAGATACGCCGCCAGCAACACTAGTATGCATCCAATTTCGAATTTGTACCGCATTACCGTGTATCCCCGACGCCAAACAGTCCGGTCGGCTTAAACGCCAACACACCTAATAGGATGCCAAACGAAACCGCCGGCGCCCAAGAGGGACCGAAGAATGTCGACACAATGCTGACCGCAATGCCCAATATAAAGGCCGCAACCAAGGTCCCGCTGATCGATCCCAAGCCGCCGAGAACGACAATCGCGAACACGTTGCCGATAAACAGGCGGCCAACCGCCGGCTCGACGGGAATGATGATAATCATCAGCGCACCGGCCAAACCGCAGGTCGACAGTCCGATGGCGAACGCCATACGCTTTATGTAAACCGGATCGACCCCCATGAGCGACAGCGCCATCATGTCTTGATGGACCGCGCGGGCGGCACGCCCGAAGAATGTCCGTTCGAAATAAAGGTGCAACCCCAGGGTCATTGCGCTGGCGACCACGAACGCGGTTAGCAATCGATAGGGAACCGAGAACTCTAGGCCCCCGATGACCGCAGATATCGACTCACCAATATAACGCGCTTCGACCAGACGGTGGTCGACACCGAATACCATGATTAAAACAACTTCGGTGATGAACAACAGGCCGAAGAAAAACGCCAGGCCACGCAGCGCTTCGGCGCTGGTTTTCTCGAAAAATTGGTAATAGGCCGAGTAGATTAACCACCCCAGACCGAAGAAGATCGGGGTGATGATAATACCCGCCAATATAGGATCGATGCCGAAGGTCGAATTCAGAATAAAAGTGCAAAAAGCCGCGGCGACGATCAGGGTTGGGTGGGCGATGTTGACCGTATCGAGCAGGCCGAAACAGATCGACAGGCCGATTGAAAGAGCGGCGAAAAAGCCGCCCAACAAAAGACCCGCTACCAGCGCGTTGATAAGCAATTCAAGGAATACCACGACGCCTCGCTTTTCTAGCTCGGGTGTTAGTGGGGAAGGTTCGAGAACGGTCGCACTTTCGCGCAACCGTTCTCTGACAACCTTTTCAGGTTTTTAGGTAAGTAGAAGCAAAAACCTAACGCAGTTCGTTGAAGGGTTTCACTTCACCTGTCTTGATGTCGGCCGGGAACATGATCTTGCGCGTCCCCGCTTTGGTGAACTGATCGAGGTCGTTGTTCTTGATGCCTTGATACTGAACCGCGAGGGTCTTGCTCTCGGTCCATTCACCGTTCTCGCCGAACTGCACATCACCCACGACGGTGGTGAATTTGGTCTTGTGGAGATATTCGGCGATCGCCTCATGGTCGATCTTGCCAACGGCGTTGACCGCCTGGCCGAGGATATCGACATAGGCATAGGCCCACGGGACCAGGTAATAGCCAAGTTCATCAACCTTCAGGTTTTCCGCCTTGACCTTCTTCTGGTAACGCTCAATCAGATTGCTGGCGCCCGGATACAGGTTCATGGTCGGTTCCGGTACGAAGAAGTCATAGTTGAGGAAACCGTTTAAATTCGGCCCCAGACCGGACATCAGACCGGCATATTGCAAGCCAACCATGCCGCCACCGACGGCTTTGGCGTCGGTGCCGACTTCGGCGATCGCCCGCACCAGACCGGACGAACCGTTCGGATAGGAGGCGATGTAGAAAATGTCAGGTTTTTTCGAGTTGACCGCCCTCACGATCGGGGTGAAATCGGAGGTATTGGGCGGATAGTTCTGGTTGTAAACAATCTCCAGTCCCATCGCCTTGGCGTTCTCAACCGCACCCTCTTTGAGGTTTTGCGCAAATTCCGCATCCGCTGCGAGCAGCGCGATGGTCTTCGGCTTGAAAGCCTTAATGGCTTCGAACCAACTACCCGAGAAGCCAACAGCCGGGCTGGGACCAGCCGGCAGGATTTGGAAATACTTTTCGTAATTCCATTTGTGATTGTTGTTCATGCCGAACAGGCCCATGAACACGATGTCACGGTCGATGACGACCGGCATCGCCGGCGCAATCAGGTTGGTGCCATAACCGCTGACGACGAAATCGACTTTATCGACATCGAGCAGCTTCGAGTAGATACCAGGTACATTCTTGGGGTTGGTCTGATCGTCATAGAAAACGAGCTCGACCTGGCGACCGAGAATGCCGCCCTTTTTGTTAATGTCATCCTGCCAGATCTGCATCGCCACCAGCGACTGTTTGCCGCCGCCGGCCAGGGCGCCGGTCAGCGCCATGCTAAATCCAATTTTGATCGGGTCTTTGTTTTGCGCCTGAGCCACCGGCGCGGTCACACTTGTCAGCATGAACGCAACGGCAAACAAACCGGCGAGCAGCATCACGCGTACACGATATTTCATTATTCGGGTCATGGAGGTCCCTCCCACAATGTTTAGAGTTCACGAAGATTCACGACTAATTGAACTACTAAACAAATTCAAAAAAACGCACTAAGTGATTCTTTATTATTTCTAAAACAGGTCTTCCTGCCTGCTTAATGGGGACAACAAAACTAGGTTATGAGTCGAACAATAATATGACTCACGGTTTCGTGAATCTTATGATTACTGATCCGACGTAAATGGGCAAGTGTGATGTGCCGGCCCGGACTAAATGGGGCTTTTGCTTGGGCCTGATCTTGCGCCGACCGAGTGCGGGCCTTAGCGTGCGCCTCAACCGTCGCTTCGAGCGACCGACCCACTTGAACTACTGAATGGAACACCGCCATGGCTGAATACTCACTCGACGGTCGCACCGTTATCGTCACCGGCGCAGGACGTGGCATCGGACGCGTTATGACCGAAGCGTTGAGCGAGGCTGGCGCAAACATTATTGCCGCCGCCCATATCAGCGACGACTTTCCCGAGCTCGAGGCGGCTTGCGCCGGTAACCCTGGCAAGGTCCATAGCCTCACCGCCGATATCCGCCAGGCCGAAGATTGCGACCGGATTATCGCCGCGGCCCACGACACGTTCGGTGGACTTCATGGCCTGGTCAACAATGCCGGTCTGACATTCACCTACATCTGGCCCGATGCGTTTGAACGCAAGGAATGGATCGAGAATAAAAGGTTCCCGCCATTCTACGAGGCGGAAGACGAGATCATCGAAAATGTCTTCGCCACCAACTTCATCGGCGCCGACCGGCTGGCGCGGCGCGCCGCACCGCATATGATCGCGCAAGGCTGGGGCCGTATTATCAATGTCACCACCATGTACCCGACCATGACCCGGCCGGGCAGTTCGCCCTACGGCCCCTCGAAGGCGGCGCTCGAATGCGCCACCGAGATTTGGCACAAGGATCTGGAGGGAACCGGCGTTACGGTCAATATTCTCAATCCCGGCGCCGGTGCCGCAACGCCTGGACTGGCCGAAGCCGTGAAGAAGATGAGCCGCGAGTCAGAAACGCCCTTCGTGATCGATCCCATCCTGTTCAGAGAGCCCATCGTGTGGCTCATGTCCGACGCCACAAACGATATTAGTGGCATGCGCTACGACGCCAAACCCTGGGACGCGTCGAAGCCTGCCGCCGAAGAGGGTGAGCGCATCGGCACCAAAGCCGGCGTATTGCTCTCATACATGCCCGATAGCTGATTTCCATTTCCCGGGTAATCCATGACAGTTGACGCTCCGGCGGGACGGCGACCCTATCTCGGGCCCATGGTCCTGCTGACCCTGACCCAGGCGATGATCTCATGGGCCGTGTTCGCGCCGCCGGTTATCGCCAAACAGGCCCTGCCCGCCATCGGCCTCGATCCAATCTGGATTGGCGCGCAACCGACCATCGTGTTCATTGCCGCCATGTTCACCGGCATGCTCGCCAGCGGCTGGGTAGCGCGGGTCAACCCCATGCGCGCCACCCAGCTGTTCGTTTCATTCAGCATGGTCGGATCGATCCTGATCGCCACCGGATCGATCCCCCTGGTCGCATTGGGCAGCGCCTTTGTCGGCGCCGCACTGGGCCCCGCAACCCCGGCAAGCTCGCATATACTGGCGCGGGTCACACCGGTTCACCTTTTGCCGTTGGTTTTTTCGACCCGCCAAACCGGGGTCACGTTGGGGGGCGTGATGGCTGGATTTATAACTCCGGTGCTGATGCAAATCTGGGACTGGCAAATCGCGATGCTCATGGTCGCCGGGGCGTGCGCGGCCACCCTTCTGCTGGTCGAGATCTGGGTGCGTGGTTATAGCGTCTATGCCGATGCCAGCGTCGAGCGACGGGCTAAGTTCCTCGCCCCCGTCCGATTGGTGGCTTCGATCCCCGCGCTGCGGTGGCTGGCCTTGGGCGCCATTCCGCTGGTCATTGCCCAATACGGATTGACGACATTTCTGGTTCTCTATCTGCAGGAAGATATCAAACTGTCGGTGATCACCGCCGGCTGGGTGCTCGGCGCCGCGCAAGCCGCCGGCGGGGTGGGCCGCATCTTGTTCGGCATGATCGCCGGACGCTATTTGCCGCCGCTCTACGTTTTGCTTGGACTGACCGTGTTGGCCGCCATCGCATCCATATTGACCGCGACCGCGACGGAGGCCTGGCCCCTAGCGTTAATCTTCTTGCTCGGCATCGTCTTTGGCGCCGGCGCCGCGGGCTGGAACGGCGTTTTCCTGGCCGAAGCCGCGCGCCTCTCGCCCCCTGGCGCCATCAGCCGCGTTACCGGTGGGATGACCTTTTTCATCTTCGGCGGCATCGTGTTCGGCCCGGCCGGGTTTGCCCTGCTCATCGAGCGGACAAACTTCGCGACCGCTTACATCGTAACGGCAACTCTGCTCGCCTTTAGCGTCTTTGCCCTCATCAAAACCGCAGCCCTGGTAAAGGGTAAGAAGGCCTAAACGTATGTACTCTATTGGCGATATGGTCTCCGTCGACGACCGCATGCAAAGCGGATATCAATACGAAATTTCAGCACCTCCGGGGACCGGTTTCGCACCTGATTTCCAACCTTATTACACGCCGAAACAAATGCTCGAGCTGGGCATATTCGAAGGTAAATACTGTAACGATTGCCGTGGCGAACTCCCCCCCGACTGGTATGTCGACGCAAAAATCGCCGACCGTCCCGACCCGTCGCTGAACTGCTTCGGCATCAAAAGCCGACAGCCGCTCTCGGCGTGGCGCGAAAAAGGCTGGATCGTCGGCCCCGACCCGCGCGGCTGGTTCCAATGGTATTGCCGGTACTATCTGGGACGGCGCCTACCCGAGATCGACGCCCACCAGATAAAACGCTGGCGCGCCTTCGCCCGCCATGCCGGACAGATTCGCAAAAACTGCGAGCCGGGCGACATCTTCTGCCGCCCACGCCAGCGCCAAGCCTTGCAGCAATGGGCCTACGACCCGTTTATTTGAGCCGATCCCGCCAATTGCAAATATCCAAAAGATACAGTGGCAGCGAAGTATCTAGTTGCTTATCTGGTAGGATAGCCAAGAATTTACTGAATTCGAGACCAAGGTGTTGAATGCCAATCTTTCTCGATCGTCACTTCGTTGATGAAGCTTCCGCAGAAGATGTTGCCCAATTCCACGTGGCGGATTTGGGTATTCAGGACCGTTATGGTGTTAAATTCCTTACCTACTGGTATGACAGTAGCCGCAGAACGACATTCTGCCTGATCGATGCGCCGGACCGGGAAACGGCGGAGAGAGTGCACGCCGAAGCCCATGGCCATGTCGCCAACGAAATTATCGAAGTCGATATTTCAGCCGTCGAGGCCTTTCTGGGCCGCGTTCAAGACCCTCCTACGGCGCCGGCACGACCGATCGAAGACAAAGCCTTTCGGGCGATCATGTTCACCGATATCGTAGAATCCACCGAAATGACCGAACGTCTCGGCGACCAAATGGCGGTCGAGCTACTTAGAGCGCATGATGGGATCGTGCGCCGTACCCTGACAAACCATAGCGGGCGCGAGGTAAAGCATCTGGGCGACGGCATAATGGCCGCGTTCGATCACGTGCCAGCCGCCATTAACAGCGCGCTGGCCATTCAAAAGGAACTCAACGCCTTCAACCGAAGCGACGATAATTCGATCCTTGTGCGGATCGGCGTCCATGCCGGCGAACCGATCGAGGAAGGCAACGATCTATTTGGATCGGCGGTTCAGATGGCGGCACGCTTGTGCACCATAGCCCAGCCCGGCGGTGTACTTGTCTCCAACACAGTCAGAGAGCTTTGCGCTGCCGAAAATCTCCATTTCGAACCCGCGTGAACCGAAAAGCTTAAGGGGTTTTCAACGCCCGTCGAGCTTTTCGCTCCCCGGTCGAGCTAGCGCTCTGGACGCGCCTACGGCACCAGCATGCTGATGCCGGTGGTTTTACGGGATTCGACATCCTTGTGCAGTTTCGCCGCGTCTTTCAGCGGATAGCGTTGATTGATCTTCAGCTTGATCTTCTTGCTGCGGATCATCGAGAACACCCGGCGCGAACTGAGCTTGCGATCCTCCGGCGAGGCGGCGTAATTGAACAGCGAGGCACGGACGATGAACGGCGCGCGCGCCATGAAACGCGGCTCGTTCAGATTGACCAGCGGCACCGGACCCGAGGCGCCGCCGAAGCTGGCCAGTAGGCCGCGGTCTTTCAGGCACGCCAGTGAAATTTCCCAGGTGTCCTTGCCGACCGGATCGTAGATCACGTCCACGCCACGCTTCTTGGTGATCTTCATGACCTCTTTGACCACGTCCTGGCGCGATGCATTGATGGCGTGTTTGGCGCCGGCGGCGAGGATCATTTTGCACTTGGCGGCGGAAGACGCGGTGCCGATGACGGTGGCGCCGCGCGCCTTGGCCCACTGGCACAGCATCAAGCCGACGCCGCCAGCGGCCGAATGCATCATGACGATGTCGCCCTTCTTGGTCTTGTGGACCCGCTCGACCAACATCTCCACGGTCATCCCTTTCAGGTGCGTGGCCGCCGCCTGTTCGTCGGTGATGTCGCGGGGGATCGGCACACAGATTGCGGCCGGCACGTTCTGGGCTTAGGAATAGGTTCCCACCTTGCCGATATAGACCACCCGCTGGCCCACTTTCAGGCCCTTCACGCCGCGGCCGACTTTCTCGACGACCCCAGCAGCTTCGGAGCCGAGACCGGTCGGCATCTCCAAGGGATAGCGTCCGGCGCGGTGGTTACAATCGATGAAGTTAAAGCCGATCGCCGTATGGCGTACGGTCACTTCGCCGGCGCCCGGATTGGGCAGGTCGATGGTCTTCCACTTCATGACCGACGGGCCGCCGTGCTTGGCAATCTGGATCGCTTTAACTTGCATGGAAATGTCTCCTGTTGGGGTAAGGGCGGTCAGCCCGAGGTGCGGCCGCCATCGACCTTGAGTAAGGTGCCTGTCATATGCGGAGCTTCGTCGCTGAGTGCGAACGACACCAAGGCGGCGAGTTCTTCCGGTTCGACCAGCTCATCCATGGGCACATATTTCAGGCCACGCGAGGCATATTCCGGGCCGCCGACCATCAGGGCCTGGGTGCGGGTGACGCCGGGGACGATGGTGTTGCAGCGAATTTTGTCTTCGGCCAACTCGATCGCCAGGGCGCGCATCATCTGATGCACGCCGCCCTTGCTCGATGTGTAGGGGATCATGCCGGGGATCGGCCGAATGGCGGTCGACGAGCCGGTGGCGAGCAAGGATCCGCCCTCGCCTTGGGCGAGCAACACTTTCAAGGTTGCCTGCAGGGTCAGGAATACGCCGGTCAAATTCACCGCGACCACCCGGTTCCAATCGTCGAAATCCATTTCCGCGAACGAGGTTTGCTTGACGAAGGCGCCGGCATTGGCGACCACCCCGTCGATGCGGCCGAATTTCTCCAGCGTGCCATCGACCATCGCCTGCACCAGTTCGGGCTGGGTGACATCGGTGGGAATCGCCAGGCCGTCGCCGGCATAATTCGACATCGCCGCCACGGTCTCGTTGAGACCGTCCTCATTGAGGCCGGCAACCGTAACATTGGCGCCGTCGCGCGCCGCGCGCAGCGCGATCGCCTGCCCGATACCCGACTCGCCGCCGGTCACCATGAATACCTTGCCTGTTAAGTCGCTCATGATTTTCTCCCCGATCAAGGACAGTCCGGCGTTGCCGCGCGGCCGTCATTGTTTAGTTTTGCCCGCCACCTCGTGTGCGGCGGATTTATTTGGCAAACTGTTTTACATCGTACCTGTGTCGGCCACCAGAGCCGCACCGGTCAATAGAAATTGTAAGGACAAGATTCACATGGCGACATCTTGGGCAAATATGCCGAACGGACATTTGCTGGTCGACAGTGCCTGGCTGGCCGACCATCTCGACGATCCGGATTTACGCATCTTCGATTGCACCACCCGGCTGGTGCCCGACGAAGAGCTTGGCTATCGCATTGCCGATGCCCGCGACGATTGGGCGGCCGGCCATATTCCCGGCGCCGGTTATCTCAATTGCCAGGACGATATGTGCGACACGTCGCACCAGCATCGCTTCATGCTGGCCGACCCAGAGAGTTTCGCGACTTCGGTCGGCGCGCTCGGCATCGGCGACGATACGCGCGTGGTGCTCTACAGCACCGCCGAACTGTTCTGGTCGACCCGCGCCTGGTGGGCGCTCTACGCCAATGGCTTCGACAATGCCATGGTGCTGCATGGCGGATTTCAGAGCTGGACCGCGGAGGGCCGCCCCGTATCGACCGCGCCCTGCACCTACAAACCGGCCAAGTTCACGGCGACGCGACGCGAAAACGTGGTGTTGGACAAGGACGACGTTCTGTCGGTACTCGACAACCCCGATGTGTCGGTCGTCAACGCCCTCAGCGCAGTTCAATACCAGGGCACCGGCGGCATGGTCTTCGGACGGCCGGGACGCATCGCAAATTCGACCAACGCCCCCTACCCCGAACTCGCCGATCTGGCGGCCGGCACCCTCAACGATCCGGCCATCGTGGAGAAGATTTTCGCCGACGCGGGTATCTCCGGCGACAAACGCACAGTCAATTATTGCGGCGGCGGTATTTCCGCGACTATCGGCTTCTTCGCGCAAAAGCTCATGGGCTACGACAATATCGCCATGTATGACGCCTCCATGCAGGAATGGGGCTTCGATGAGACCTTGCCGATGGAGCGGGATTAGGCGTCTGACTCTGATGAAGAATTATCAACCCGAATGCGTCGTGATTTGCAGGAGATATTAAATGCCGCCACCTCGAATTATGTATATCGAGTTGAAAACTGGATACGGAGATAGTGGTCCAGCTCGAATTGGTCGTGTTGAGTTCTCGAAAACGGTACGGATAATCTATTATCGCGGCAAATCGTTCCAGCCCGATAGCGGAGGCGGGCGCGGAAGTTTCTGCGACGTTGAGACCGGTGAGAGATATTGGATTTCCGGACCTAAGAAGAACCGACAAGACAGGCACTGGGCAGGTGCGGGTGATGTTGAAATCGACGACGACGCTCGCGAAGAATATGAAAAAATCATCAGTGAAAAAAGCGCCAGCAACTAGGATCAGAAATGCCATTGCCGAAATTATTTGACGGCCGCCTGTCGCTGCCAGTCGTCGCCGCGCCCATGTTTCTGGTGTCGGGGCCGGAGATCGTCATCGCGTCGTGTAAGGCCGGCATCGTCGGCACCTTCCCGGCGCTGAACCAACGCACCAGCGAGGGTTTCGACGCTTGGCTGACGGAAATCGATGCGGCACTCAGCGACAGCGACGCGCCATACGGCGTCAATTTGATCGTCCATAAGACCAACCCGCGGGTCGCGCCGGATTTGAAGTTATGCGCCAAGCACAAGGTGCCGCTGATCATCACCTCGCTCGGCGCGGTCGCCGATCTGGTCGATACGGTCCATGCTTATGGGGGTGTCGTGTTTCATGACGTCACCACGGTGCGCCACGCGCAAAAGGCAGCCGAGGCCGGTTGCGACGGGCTGATCCTGGTCTGCGCCGGCGCCGGCGGCCATGCCGGCACCTTGAGCCCCTTCGCCCTGTTGCCGGAAATCCGCAGCTTCTTCGACGGCACCATCTTGCTCGCCGGCTCTCTGTCCGACGGCCGCGCCATCGCCACGGCGCAAATGCTCGGCGCCGATCTGGCCTATTTCGGCACCCGTTTCATCGCCACGGTGGAGAGCCAGGCGGCCGATGGTTTCAAGGCTATGATTGTCGATAGCGCGGCGAAGGACATCATTCACACGCCAGCGATTTCGGGCATCCCCGGAAGTTTTTTGCGCCCCAGCATCGAGGCCGCTGGTTTCGATCCGGACTATCTGCCGAAAAAGGGCGCCAGCCAGGCCGAGTTCGGCGACAATATGCAGGAAGAGCGCAAGGCCTGGCGCGACGTCTGGTCCGCCGGCCAAGGCGTCGGCCAGATCGACGACGTGCCCACGGTGGCCGAACTGGTCACCCGCCTAAGGCGCGAATATGACGACGCCATCACAGCGTTCAACGATCGCACCAACGCCGCGGCCGCGCAGTAATCTTACGGCTGCGGATCGTTGGGGTGGGCCTTGTCGGGCTGCACATAAGGCGCCGGCATTTCAAAGATTTCCTGGGTTCGGCAATAGCGCGGACCGCCGAGGCGGCCGACCGGGGCGAGCTTGTAGGGATCAATATATTTGTCTTCCAACATTAGATCCTCGCGCACATGCCAACGCAAAATGCGGCCGATCACCAGATGGGTCACCCATTCGTCACCGAAGTCAATCAGCCGGTCGAACTGGCATTCCATCGCCACCGGCGCGTTGGCCAGGCGCGGCGCACCGACCACGTCCGACGGTACGGTGTCTAATCCGGCGGCGGCAAACTCGTCCTCATCCGGCTCGAAATTGGCCGAGCTGGCGTTCATTTTCTCTTCCCAGCCATTGACCACTGTGTGGATCACATAGCCCTTGGTGTCGACGATGTTGCGCGCCGTGTCCTTCATTCTGTGCTCGCGCTCGCCGACCGATATCGAGACCATCGGCGGATAGTGGGACACCATGGTGAAAAAGCTGAACGGCGCCAAATTGGGCACGCCGTCGGCGCTGATCGTGCTGACCCAGGCGATGGGCCGCGGCACGATCGAGCCGATGAGCATACGGTAGGTCTGCTGATGGTCGATCTCGGCGCTGTCAAAGGTGCGGTAGTTCATTTTATCTCCCAGCCATAAATCTCAACGGTGGTCTTGCCGGTGCGCAGCACTTCCATCATCTCGGCCTCGCGGGCTTCGCGAGCGTTCGAGGCTTCGATGGCGGCGCCGACCTGTTCACGCGGAATGACCACGACCCCGTCGCCATCGCCGATCACCAGATCGCCCGGCTGAACGATCACATCGCCCATGGCCAGCGGCTGGGCCAAGGCGCCCTTGAAATTATGGTCTTTCTCGGTGCCGCGCATGCAGGTGCCGCGGGCGAATACCGGAAAGCCGAGACCGATCATCTCGTTACCGTCGCGCACACAACCATTGATCACCAGACCTCCAAGGCCGCGCGCCTGGGCCGACACCGTCATCACCTCGCCCCAATAGCCGGCCTCATAGTGGCCGCCCACATCGGCGACCAGCACATCGCCGGGCTTGGCCTGATCCAGCGCGTGGTGCAGCCACAGATTATCACCGGGCGCGCCTTTGACCGTAAATGCCGGGCCGCAGACCCGCATGGACCGATCAAGCGGCTTGATCGGCGCCGGAAGCGAGCCGATCTTCCCGGCCGCTTCGTGGATGGTCGAGGCCGATATCGAGGCCGCGCCGGCCAGCTCCGCCTCGGTTGGGCGCGCAAAGTCACTACTCATATCTGTTTTCCCATAATTCTAGATTTCAATTCGACACTAACCACACTTCATGCACATGAAACCAGCCGACGCCGTTCGGTGCGTCGGCCTTGGCCACAAACAAGGCCGTGGTCAGCCGGCTATTATCCTCGACCCCGCCGGTCTGGTGTTCCTCATAGGTGACCAGCACCGAGGCGGCATCGGCGCGCCGCACAATGGCATTGCGAATCTCGATCACGATCGACGGCTCGCTGCCATGGGTCTCGCCGAGCACCTTTTCGATGGTCGCGGCATCGACCACACCGCCGGTGGGGCTGATATACTGCATATCCGCAGCAAAGCGCTGTGCTTGCGCGGCAAGTATATCGCTATCCGCCGCGATGCGGCCGGAAAACCAATCGGCCAGGAAGGCGTGAAACTCGTTTACCTCGCGCAGCACAGCGGCCGCGAGATCATTCTGCATGGTTGAGTTATCGGTCATGGCTGGTCTTCCCGGGCCGAGAATGGTGTTATGATCCGCCGGCGACAAACGACGGCTTTCGTGGATCATCATAACACTTCCCGGACCTAAAAATATGAGCGGCATACTTTCCGGATTGCGCATCGTCGAGGGCTCGGCCTTCGTCGCCGCGCCCCTGTGCGGCATGACCCTGGCCCAGATGGGCGCCGATGTCATTCGCTTCGATCTGCCCGGCGGCGGTATCGACTATCGGCGTTGGCCCATGGCGAAAAGCGGCCTCAGCATCTATTGGGCGAGCATGAATAAGGGCAAGCGGTCGCTGGCGGTCGACTTCCGTAAGCCCGAGGGCCAGGAAATCCTGACCGAGCTGATCACCGCCCCGGGCGAGGAACGCGGCATCCTATCCACCAACTTCCCCATGCGCGGCTGGCTTGACTATGAAACCTTAAAGGCGCGGCGTAACGACTTGATTGCCATGAATATTATCGGCAATCCGGACGGATCGGTAGCGGTGGATTATACGGTCAATGCGGCCGTCGGGTTTCCGTTTATCACGGGCCCCGGCGCGGACGTGGCACCGGTCAATCATGTGTTTCCCGGCTGGGACGTATCGACCGGCTACGCCGCCGCGATGGGCATATTGGCGGCCGAGCGCCACCGCCGGCTGACCGGCGAAGGCCAGCACGTGAAACTATCGCTCGCCGACGTCGCCTTCGCCACCGTGGGCAATCTTGGCTATATCGGCGAAGTGCAGATCAACAACGAAGAGCGTCCAAATCTGGGGAACGCCGTCTATGGCAGCTATGGCGAGGACTTCGCCACCAGTGATGGCCGCCGCGTGATGATCATCGCCGTGTCGGTCGCCCAATGGAAGAAACTGGTCGAGGCCACCGAGACCACCGAGGCCATGGCGAAACTGGAAGCCGAACTCGGCTTGGACTTTAACCGTGAGGAACACCGCTTCGACGCGCGCGAGGCGATTGGCGTGCTCATCGGCGGCTGGTGTGAATCGCACAGCCTGGCCGAGGTACGGGCCGCCTTCGACCAGCATAATGTGTGCTGGGGGCCCTATCAGAGTTTTACCCAAATGACCGAGGAAGACCCGCGCTGCTCACCCGCTAATCCATTATTCCAAGAGGTTGAGCAACCGGGTATCGGTAATTATCTGATGCCCGGCATCCCGCATAATTTCGGTGCGGTGGAACGGAGCCATCCAAGGGGGCCGCAATTGGGCGAACATACCGACGAAATATTGGCGAGCGATCTCGGCCTCAGCGATGGTGAGATCGGCAAGTTGCACGACAATGGCATTATCGCAGGACCCGAGTGATGGACGTGAACCCCGACATTAGCTACGGCGATTGGAGACCTTCGCTCGAGGCGGAGACCGAAAATATCGACCTGACCCAGGTGCGGAAGCTGGCCGGGGTGCTCGATCTCGACGAAGCGGAATTCAATGAGGGCACGCCGCTGCCGCCCATGTGGCATTGGCTGTTTTTCCTCCACCGCGCGCCGACCGCCAATATTGGCCCGGACGGCCACCCCAAACGCGGCGGCTTTTTCCCGCCGATCGAACTGCAGCGGCGCATGTTCGCCGGCGAGCAGATCAAGTTCCACGCCCCCCTCTTGGTCGGTCAGCCGGCGACCCGCACCGGCACCATCACCCGGCTCGACGAGAAGGAAGGCCGCAACGGCCGCATGGTTTTGGCCAGCGCCCAATACCGCATCGAACAAGACGGCAAACTGTGCGTCGAGGATACTCACGACATCGTCTATATCGGCGGCGGCGGCACCACGCCGGCGCCGGGCCCGGATTCATTCACGCCCCCCGCGGGCGCCTGGCACCGGGAGATCAAGGCCGATCCGGTATTTTTGTTCCGTTACTCGGCCCTGAGCTTCAACAGCCATCGCATCCATTACGACCGCGAATACGCGCAAAATGAAGAGGGCTATCCCGGCCTGATCGTGCATGGCCCCCTCACCGCGCTGCTGCTGGCGGAGTTGGCGCGCACCAATGTGGAAGCGCCCATGACCCAGTTCAGTTTCCGTGGCCGCGCGCCCATATTCGAACCCTGGCCGTTTCATGTGGTCGGCGAACTAGGCGATGACGGGTCCGCAGAACTCCAAGCGGTTCGCAATGACGCCACTGTCGCCATGACCGCAACAGCCCAATTCGGCTAGGATACAACCATGGACGATATCAGCCCTTCCCCATCGCCGCTCGCAGCCGGCGACGCGCTCACCCAGTACCGCGAGGCTTTGGATGCCGCGAACTCACATCTGAACGCTCTGAACATCGCGGCGACGGGCCTGGCGGCACCCGGTGGACCGGTCGAAACCGATCGCCTCACCACCCATCAATATGCGCTGCATGGTTACGCCTGGATGGCGACTTACGTCACCGCGCTGGCACAGTTGCTCGGTTGGGCGGAGCGGTTGCACACCGCCGGCAGACTGGGTGACCTGGAAGGTCTGATCCTGCAATGCGGGTTCGGCGCCTATCTCAAACAGTTGCGCCACGGCATCACCATGAGCCAAGACGAGTTCGCCCGCCCCGGCGACCTCGGTCTCGATGAGGCGGCGGCCCTGGACACGCCGGCAGCGCGTCAACTCATGGCCCGCGGCGACACCATCGCCGTGCGCCAGCAAATCGCCCATATCCTCAGCGAACGGCGCGGCACCGGCAGCTTTGGCGATCCCGGCCTGGACGAAACCCATTCCATGATCCGCGACCAATTCGCCCGTTTTTCCGACGAGCGCGTGGCGCCGGCGGCGCAAGCTTGGCACATCGCCGACGATCTGATCCCCCTGGATATCATCGACGAGATGAGTGAATTGGGCGTCTTCGGCCTGACCTTGCCAGAGGAAGAAGGCGGGTTGGGCCTCGACAAGACCGCCATGTGCGTGGTCACCGAAGAGCTTTCGCGCGGCTATATTGGCGTCGGGTCGCTGGGTACCCGTTCGGAGATCGCCGCCGAGCTCATCCGGGTAAACGGCACAGACGCCCAGAAAGAGCGCTATCTGGCGCCCATAGCGACCGGCGATATTTTGCCGACCGCGGTATTCACCGAGCCCAATCATGGTTCCGATCTGGCGCGTATACGTACCCGGGCCGAGCGCACCACCACCGGATACAAGATCACCGGCAACAAGATCTGGATTACCCATGGCGCCCGCTCGGATCTGATGACCTTGATGGTGCGCACCAACCCGGACGAGCCGGGCTATCGCGGCTTGAGCATGTTTCTCGCCGAGAAGCCGCGCGGCACGGTCGATGACCCCTTCCCGGCGCCCGGCATGACCGGCACCGAAATCCGCGTGCTCGGTTACCGGGGCATGAAGGAATATGAAATCGCTTTCGACGGCTTCGAGGTTCCCCACGACGCACTGCTCGGCGGCGTGGAAGGCGACGGCTTCAAGCAACTCATGTCGAGTTTCGAGACCGCACGCATCCAGACCGCCGCACGGGCGGTGGGTGTGGCGCAAAATGCGCTGGAGTTGGCCCTGGGTTACGCCAACGACCGGTCCCAGTTCAGCCGGCCGATCCTCGACTTTGCCCGCGTCGGCGGCAAGATCGGCTGGATGGCGGTGGAGACAATGATCGCCCGCCAGCTTGCCTATTACGCGGCGCGCCAGCGCGAAGCCGGCCAACGCTGTGACATCGAGGCCGGCATGGCCAAGCTATTGGCCGCCCGGATCGCCTGGTCGAACGCCGATAATGGCGTACAGATTCATGGCGGCAACGGCTATGCGGAAGAGTTCGTCATGTCGCGGGTTCTATGCGATGCGCGCATCCTGAACATTTTCGAGGGCGCCGCCGAAATCCAGGCCGGTATTATCGCACGCGGCCTTCTCAGTCGTCCGAACCGACCAAACGCCTAAAGAGATCGCAACGTTACATGATCCCAGGATGGGTATCATTGCAATCCTAGACGTCCATGTAATTCCATAATATGGTTAATATTCATATACTTATTATGTTATTCTAAGGCATACATTTACATTTGCAGTAAAATTAGTTGCATAAGCATGATCCCTTACAGATTTTCTCTTGTCATTTAAGCACTTCACCTCCATTCTTAGGAAAAGGCGTTAACCATAAATACGCCGTTCAGGGTTTGGTATGTATGGAGGTTTTAATGAGCGAATCTGGCACCGTCTCATTTTTGCCAAGACGCACGGGCGCACTGGCAACTGTGATACAGCCGAGGGATGGCGACCTGCGGCACTGGGGTGAATCCGACCAAGCGAGCGAAATCGGTTATGTAAAATCGCGCTTGGAGAATTATCCCTATCAACAGCTAACCATCGAATTTGATCAGCACGAACGCATACTGTGGTACTTTATGGCGCCCACGGATCGGCCGAGCACAACAGTGCCACTGATGCGCGAGACGCGGCATTTGCAATCGACCATCATCGACATCTTTGACCAATGGAGCGATCCTGAAAGCCAGCCCATTCGATTCCTGGTGGTGGGTTCGCGGATGCCTGGTATCTTCAATCTTGGTGGCGACCTTGAGCTGTTCGCGCAGCTAATTCGGCAACGTAATCGGAAGGCTCTGGTAGATTACGCCCGGCTCGCGATAGAGGTCGTCCACGCAAATACCACGTGCCTGGAGTTGCCATTAATTACCGCGGCCGTCGTACAAGGCGACGCCTTGGGCGGCGGTTTCGAAGCAGCCCTGTCAGGCAATCTGATTATCGCGGAGCGCAGCGCCAAATTCGGATTGCCGGAGGTGCTCTTCAACTTGTTTCCGGGAATGGGTGCCTATTCATTCCTATCGCGCAAAATCGACCCCGCACTGGCGGAACGCATGATGTTGAGCGGTAAAATTTACAGCGCCGATGAACTCCACGACATGGGAGTTATTGATGTAATAGCAGAAGATGGCGCAGGCGAACAAACGCTGTATGAATACCTGATAAAGCACGGTCGGCAGTTCAATGCGCATCGCGCGATTTACGATGTACGTCGACGGGTCAATCCGGTCACATTCGATGAAATGTCGGACATAACCAATATCTGGGTGGAGACCGCACTGCGACTTCGCGATGAAGATGTCCACCGGATGGAGCGCCTTGCGGCGGCACAGCTTCGGCGTTGGAATCGCGATAAATAATTGCCGCCGGCAAGGCCGATTAGGATGCCGCTCCCATCTTCGCGATGGCAGAAAGTTCTTCGGTCAATGCCATTCGCAACACGTGAAATTCGGCTTCAAGCGCCTCGGCCTTTATATGGCCACGAGCATCCATATCCACCTGGTTCATATCATTGATTTCCTTGGCCACGACATGCATGCGGGTTGCACCCACATGGGCGGCACTACTACGCAATGCATGGGCGTGCTCGCGTAGGCTGCTGAGGTCGCCCAGCTCGATCGCTCGGCGCAAAGTCTCCATGGTGGTATCAGCATTCGTCAGAAAATCGTTGATTACACTTTCGACGAAACTATCGCCTCCCAATTCACGCAAACTATCCAACGCTTTTTGGTCGATGGGTGAATCGGTCACGACACGTAGTGGCAGCCGCTGAGTCTGTTCGCCGGCCGGCTCAGCCGGTTCTTGAATCGGCAGCGGATCGACCACGGTTTCGACAATGTCGGAAACATGTTCATCATCCGAGTGTTTGCCGTGCTGTAACACATAGGATTCGATCACATCAGCCAATACAACAGCTTCCACAGGCTTTGTAACAACATCGTCCATGCCGGCGTCCAAACAAAGCTGACGAGTCTCCAAAGTAGCGTCAGCTGTCAACCCGATGATCGGCAGATGATCTTCACCCATATGTGCAAATCGGTAGTGTTTCGTTGTTTCCGGCCCGCTTAATCCAGGGATATTCACGTCCATTAAAACGGCGTCAAATTTCTGCGCGTCAAGAGCATCCAATGCGGAATCACCGTCACCGGCAACGAACACACGATGGCCTGCGCTGGTGATAATTTTCGAAATAACCCTGCGATTTACCGGATTATCCTCGACCAACAAGACTTTGAGATCGCGCACTGCCGGCGTCCGATTATTGAGGCTGCCGGATTCACGGTTCTGTTTCTCATTGACGCCTGAGAAGGCCCCTGCCAGGCGCAACGCCCTAAATAGATCCGCCTCGTCCACCGGCAATCTCAACTCGGATAATGGCAGAGGTAAGTGCGCACCGGGATCATTCGCAGGGTCGCCAACGTGCAAATAAATGGGCTCGCGATCGCCGGCTTCGACACATATCCGCCGCATCGCCACGGCCGTACTTGGAGAATTTAAATCACATATAATAACGGCCCGCGGTGCGCCACGGCTCAGATCGCTCGATACTTTAGCGACAACAGCTTCGGGTGACATTATGAATTCAGCCTCAACACCCCATCGCGCCAAGGCCGTTTCGATGCCGGGCAGTTCGGTAACAGCGTCGCCGAACAAGATTACCTGTCGCGCCTCAAAGGCTAGCGATTGTGTCTCATCTGTGCTGGCACCTGAATTATCACCAGCGACCGACACAGTGAAAGGCAATTCAACGGAGAAACAGCTGCCAATGTCCAGTTCCGACTCAACCTGAATTTTGCCCCCCATTAGCTCGACCAATTGTCGGGAAATGGCCAACCCAAGTCCGGTGCCCCCAAACCGGCGCGTCACTGTACCGTCAGCTTGGGAGTAGCTCTCGAAGATACTGTCGATATGTTCCGGTGCGATGCCAATGCCGCTGTCATGAACCTCAAACCGCAATAATTGCTTCGCGTCCGCCACGCCGAGCATGCTGACCGCAATTTTCACCCGGCCATCGCTGGTAAACTTGACGGCGTTGGCAACCAGGTTGATCAGAATTTCCCGCAAATGCTCGCCATCACCCATAAGGTCGGATGGTACGGAAGGCGAGATGCACGTCGACAGTCGAATATCTTTCGATACCGCCTGTGGGCGCAAAATAGCGTCGACATCTGCCATGACCGTATACAAATCGAAAGGCTCGTGAGCGATATCGACGCGTCCGGCTTCGATCTTCGAGAAGTCGAGAATCTCATTTACCTGACCAAGCAGGCTGTGCGCCGCCGTTCGAATGGTCCGTGTCATATCAAGCTGTTCGGAATCGAGAGATGTTTCGCGCATCAAATCGCCCATCCCGATGATCGCCGTCAACGGCGTGCGCAGTTCGTGGCTCATGGAGGCAAAGAAACGGCTCTTCGCCTGATTGGCCGACTCCGCCTCATTTATCGCCACCCGCAAGCGCTTGAGAAGCATCGACACATAGGCTGGCAACAACACCAAGGCGGTTAGCAGTCCAATGCCGAGCGGTAGTTGCTCTTGCCAAAATGGCGTAATGGCAATGACCAGGCCGAATCCGATAAAGCTGATCGTCGCCGAGATCACAAGGGCCGGGACGCCATAGCGAAAACCATTGCCAAACGTCACCCAAAGATAGATCAGATACCAGGGCGCCATCACTTGCGGGCTGATATTCATCAGCAGAGAAAGCAGAAGTAAATCGGCGTGGTTGCCAATTACCCGACGAGCAAAAGACGCCTTCGGTCGAAACCAAATATCGAGAAGCAATAGCCAAGAAATGATGAATCCACCGGCGACGACGACAATCGCTAGGGATAAATGGGTCTCAGCGGTCGAAAGAACGGTCAAAACGTACAGGTAAATCAAAATAATCGCGACAATCGCGATACGTATCATCGCCTGCTCGTGCTCGCTGTCCGGTCGCGCGGAGAATTTCGCAATAGCCGCCGCTGCGCCCTGGCGCATCGCCGCAACTGCAAGGCAGAACGGCAGAGCCACCAGGATCAGCAACATCGCGATATCGGCGCCGCGCGAAAACAATATCGGTTGAGCAGATAATGCAATCAGGCCGTAGCCACAAATGCCGGTTATGGCTGAAAACGTGAGGGCAAAAACAGCCAATCGCGCTCGCCGCCCGACCACGCTGTCTGAAGGCGAGATATTTCGAACATCCCCAGCTGCTGTGGAGTTGTCACCATCCTGCGCTGGTTGATTCAAACTTTCTGTGACTGCCAACCGGAATTCTCCCCAACCCCAAGCGCTACGCGCTAAGGTCGATCTCTTCAGGTTGATTCACAGTTAGGCATCTTGCCGGCAGGACCAAGGTTACGGTTGTCCCAGCGCCGAGATCACTCTCCAGTTCAAGCCGACCGCCATGGAGCTCGATCATCGACTTAACCAGAGAAAGTCCCAGGCCCGTTCCCTGGTGGCTGCGATGCAGGTAATCATCCGCTTGACCGAAAGGCGCCAACACTTTTTCGAAATCTTCCTGGGCAATGCCGATCCCTGTATCGGAGACCGCAATGTGCAGCGAACCGTCGGCGGCAACTGAGGTGGTGATGAAAATGTCGCCGCCTTTAGGCGTAAACTTCGTCGAGTTAGACACCAGATTCAGCAGCATTTGGCGAACCATACGCTCGTCGCCATGGACGGTCATGTTGTCGACTTCGAGCTTCGTTTTGAGGTTCAACGCTGCCTGATCAACACGACCTGAAACCATGGTTACAACCGATTCGATGACGTGATTTAGATCGAAGTCGCTTTCCGCCAGGGTCAGATTACCGGTTTCAAGTTTCGAGATATCGAGGATGTCTTCGAGTATTTCGGTCAGATGCGTACCGCTGTCGCAGATCACCCGCGCATAGTCGCGGTAGCGTGGATTGCCAATTTCCCCAAATACTTCGTCGGCCATCAGCTGGGCAAAACCCATCACATGATTGAGCGGTGTGCGCAGTTCATGGCTCAAATTGGCAAGAAACTCTGTCTTGTGGCGGTTCGCCTCTTCCGCCTCTTCCATCGCGTTACGCAACACTTCCTCGGCGCGACGGCGCTCGGACATATTCACCGCAACACTGAGCACCTCAATATCACCGGTCGAGCTGACGAACGGCACCTTGGTGGTTTGCATCCAAAGCCGTTCCCCGAAGACATCTACATAGGAAAACTCATCGACCTTGGTGGCCTGACCAGTACGCAACACTTCTTGATCTGCGAACTGGTCGCGCAAGACGATCACATCGTCGGTGAGGTAATCGGAAAAGCGTTTTCCGATCATTTCGTCCGGCGCTGTACCCAGCGCGCGCCCCATCGGCAAATTAACCAGGGTGAAACGCTGCTTTTCATCGGTCGCGTAGACCCAGCTCGGAATATTGTCGACGACAACGCGCAGATAATTCTGCTGGCGCTGGGCGAGTTGTTCGATCTGTTTACGGTCGGAAATGTCGAGTGATGCGGTGACAACCGAGGAAACCTGATCATCGCTGGTGCGCAGCGGCGATTTCACGGTCAAAAAAGTCCGGGTCTCGCCGTCCGGGTCGGTAATTTCTTCTTCGAAGGCCAGTTGCTCTTCGATCCGTTCGAGTAAGCGTTTGTCCAGCGCGGCATGCCGCCCAGCATCCCGGTTACTCAACAGGTCTGCGCGGTTTCGGCCAACGATATCGCCCGTGGTGGTCTCGCCATGTTCGGCAAAAGCCGTGTTCGCGAAGACGATGCGGCCCTCGGCGTCGGTCGCGCTCACCAGCGCCGGGACGGCGTCGAGCACCTGGCGCAACACTTCGCGGGTTTCGCGCAATTGCTCTTCATGTTGTTGACTGTCGCTGACCAACCTTTTTTCGAGCGTGCGGGTACGCCTGCGGATGACGGTCTGCTGGCTGCGCAGATGCAACAGGTTGCGGATCCGCACCTGGAATTCCTGGTGATCGACCGGACTGATCAAGAAGTCTGTGGCGCCCGCCTCCAGCGCGCGATAACGGAAGGATCGTTCTTCGTAAATGGTGACAACGATTACGGGGACATCGAAGCAAAGCGGCTGGGCACGAAACTGACGGGTAAACTCGGCGCCGTCCATGCCCGGCATTTTATAATCGGTGACCACGAGGTCGGGCGTATTCTCAACCACCCATTCAAGGGCTTCGCGCGGATCGGCAAACGAATGCACCTCGGCCTCTTCGTCAGCCTGTGAAGCCAACCGGCTTAGCACTTGACGATTCGTCGCCTGATCATCGATTACCAAGATCGTGGACATGGACGCTTCTTCGCACTAGTTGCCGGGTGTAACGATCCACACCCATCGGAACTTTCACGCCCGCGATAACCGAACAGAATATCTGTTACGGTAGGGGTTCCAAACATTGGCCAAGCCACAAGCAGCCATAGCCGGATACCGCAAACGCCCCTAATAATCCGTTAAGTCCCATTAATTTTCCGTTAAATTGCATCGTTAAATTCGAAATTTTTCTACATAAAATTAACCACTTAGAGCTCCGATATAGGCGCCCCGAAGACAGAGACCAACATGACCGATGCACAAATTATTATCGCAGACACTGTTACCAAACTGGGCGCGGAGGCGGCTGGAAGCGTCGTCATCGCCGCCTCCCATGGCGGTGTTTACGCCGGCTTCGAAGCTGCTCGCGCCGGGGTGCGGGGCATAATTCTGCACGATGCCGGGGTCGGGCTCGACGGGGCCGGTATCGGATCTCTGGCCTATTTGGAAGAAATCGGCATCGCCGCCGCCACCATCGACTACCAATCAGCCAGCATCGGTAACGGCGAGAGCTTGGCGAAGAACGGCGTTATCAGCTTTGTTAACGATAGCGCCGCCACCGTGGGTTGCACCCCCGGACAGAGCGCGATGGCGTGCGCCGAGGCGATGCGCAATGCCCCCGAGAATGCCGTCGATGTTCCGGTTTATGAGGAGGCCCGTTTCATAATCCGTGATAGTGGCAACGGGCCAATCGTGCGGGGCTGCGATTCCGTTTCGCTGGTCCGCGCCGAAGACGAAGGCGCCATCGTCATCACCGCGTCACACGGCGAGCTTCTGGCGACATCACCGACCTGGGGAAACCGCCCGAAGGTACGCGCCGCGGTTTTCAACGACGCCGGATCGAGCCTAGTGACCCGCCTGCCCGACCTCGATACCCGAGACATCCCGGCCGCCACGGTCGCCGCCGCCAGCGCGCGGATCGGCGACGCCAAATCATCTTACGAAGACGGTGTGCTTTCCCACGTGAATGCGACAGCCGCAGCCCTCGGCGCCAAGCCAGGCATGACCACCATCGCCTTCGTCGATCTGATCATCGAAAAAACCGCCTAGAAAAAGCTCCTCGCCTTTTCCACAACCTGATCCGGCGAGATCATATAGGCCTCTTCCAGCGGTATCGAGAACGGGATCGGGATGCGCGCCCCGCCCATGCGTTTGACCGGTCCCTTTAGATGGTCGAACAGATGCTCGCTCACTTCGGCGGAAATTTCGCCGCCGAAACCGCCAATCTGTACTGCTTCGTGGACCACAAGCAACCGCCCGGTCTTGCGCACCGAATGGAATACAGCGTCGCGGTCCCAAGGCCATAGGGTGCGCAGATCGATCACCTCGGCGGATATCCCCATCCCGCGCAGGGTGGTGGCCGCCGCCTCAGAAACGCCCACCATCGCCGCCCAGGTGACGATGGTCAGATCATCGCCTTTACAAACGGTACGGGCCACGCCCAGGGGCAGGGCGTGGCCCGTACCGTTTGTAAAGGCGATGATCTGACCATCGTCACCTGGGCGGCGATGGTGGGCGTTTCTGAGGCGGCGGCCACCACCCTGCGCGGGATGGGG
>JABDJY010000241.1 GCA_013003285.1 Alphaproteobacteria bacterium
ATCCAAAGGGGTAGCCGGGGGAACGATTTCAGGACTTCGATGATGCGTTGAATAATATTGTCGACCCAGCCGCCGTAGAAGCCGGCGACGCCACCGATGGCGATGCCTAGCACGAAGCTTAAAATGATCCCGATCAGGCCGATCGATAGGGATATGCGCGACCCGTGGACGATGCGCGAGAATACGTCGCGGCCCAACCGGTCGGTGCCGAGCAGGAACACCGTGGCGCGCCCGCCAGCCGGACAAAACAGATGAACGTCGCCCTTAACCAGGCCCCAAAAATTGTACTCGGAACCGCGATAGCCGCCGGAACACAGGAAACGCACCCGGTCGATCTTTTCGGTGTCGGGCGAGTACATCAACTGCAAAGTGTCGGGGTCGCGTTGCGACTTGAAGCGATAGGTGAAGGGGCCGATGAATTCCCCCTCATGAAAAAGATGAATCGCCTGCGGGGGCGCGAACAGCGAGCGCCTATCACGGTGTTCCAGGTCATAGGGTGCGACGAATTCGGCGAACACCGCGATCAGATAGAGCAGCAGCAGAAAAATGCCGGCAACAACGGCGATCTTGTGGCGGCGTAGCTTCCACCACATCAGGCGCCATTGCGACGCCATGTAGTATTTTTCCTGTTCCGGGGTTAGCGCGACCTCGTCGTCCGGATCGAACGGCTCGCGCGATACGTAATGGGGAACCGGTTCTTCCACGCCGTCGTCCTTCACCGGGTGGTGCCTCCGGTTAGCCGAATTCGCGGATCGAGGGCGGCCAAGGCCAGATCGGACAACAACGTGCCGATAACCACGAATAACGAGAGAATCATCAAAAATGAACCGGAGAGGAATACATCCTGCGATCGCAGCGATTCGAGCAGCATGCGCCCGGTGATATCGAGGTTGAGCACCACCGCGACAATCGCTGAACCTGAGATAACGTCAGGCAAGATCGAGCCGATATCGGCGATGAAGGGGTTTAGAGAGACCCGTAGCGGATATTTCCACAACAGTTTACGCGGGTGCAGACCCTTGGCGCGGCCGGTGACGACATATTGTTTTTGCAGCTCGTCGAGCAGGTTGGCGCGTAGCCGGCGGATCATGCCGGCGGTGCCCGACGTGCCGATGACGATGACCGGAATCCACAGATGCTGCAGAACCGAAACGGCCTTGGCCATGCTCCAAGGCTGATTGCGGAATTTATCGTCCATGATGCCGCCGATCGACAGATCGAACCACTGGTTTGCCAAATACAGCAAAATCAGCGCGAGCAAAAAGTTGGGCGTGGCCAAGCCCAGATAGCCTAAGAATGTCGCCACATTATCGGCAACACTATATTGGCGCGTGGCCACGTAGGTGCCGATAGCGAAGCTGACGATCCAAATGAAAAGGATGGTCGAGAAGGTCACCACGAAGGTCAGCAAAATGCGCTCGCCGACCAATTCCGAGACCGGGCGGTTATGCTCGAACGACCAGCCGAGATCACCCTGCAGCATGCCGAACAGCCAGGCGAAATACTGCTCGATCATTGACTTATCTAGTCCGTAAGCGGCCTTGAGCGCCTCGATCTGGTTCGGGTCGACGGCTTCGCCGCGCCCCTCCAACTCGGAAATCAGCGTATCGAGAAAATTGCCCGGCGGCAGCTGAATGATGATGAACACCAGCGCGCTGACCGCGAGCAGTGTCGGGATCATGACCAAAAGCCGATGTGAGATATATCGAAACATTAGGGAACTACCTGCGGGGTCCGTTTCGGTGTCTGGCTATTGGGCGGCATCAGAGAAATAGAAAGTGTCGGGCAGATAGACGCCAAAAAACGCGCCGGGGTTCCACGCATAAACACCCTCCCGTGGCACGTTCTTCAAGCGGTTGTTCACCACGACCGGCTGTTTTGTGCAGCAAACGATGCCGATGGTAAACACCTGGTCGGCGTGAATATCCAATATGCGTTGCCAGATCTTCGTCCGATCCTCGGTGCTGCGCGCCACCCGCCATTTACGGAACAGGTCGAAAAGCTCTTTCGGTGCGGGCATGTCGATTTCCTCGCCGGCCTTACCGCCAGTCTCGAAATACTGTCCCCATTTCGGCCACTGATATTGAATCTGCCGGGTCGGCGTGAATTCGCCGGGGCTCATATCGGCGCTGACGATGCCGTTATCGACGCCGAACCACACCGCCATCATGGTATCGCCGGCGAAGATCCGGTTGCGGAACACTTCGCGCTGCGACGGACGGGTGAAAATCTTGATGCCGACATCGAGCCAAGTGTCGTGGAGCAGCTCGAGCACGTCCACTTGCTCGGTCTCTTCGCCGGCGGTCTCGATGACGATCTCTAAGCGTCGCCCGTCGGGCAGCAACCGCACGCCGTCATCGTCGCGCTTGTCGAGGCCGATCTCGTCGAGCAGCGCTTCGGCCTGGTCAGGGTCGAAATCGGCCCAGACGGTTTGCAGCTCGTCGCGGAATAGGGGACTTTCCGGTAACACAGTATTGTTGGCCGGTTGGGCGAGGCCGAAATAGATCACCTGGTTTATCTCGTCCCGGTCGGTGGCGAGGCTGAGCGCGCGGCGGAACCGCACATCGCGGAACAGTCCACGCCATACCGGGTCCTTGTGGTGCATATTGGGGTACAGCGCGATTTTTGAGCCCAAAGCGGTATTCCACAGCAGGGTCTTGAATTTCTTCTTCTCTTCCGCCCGCTTCAAGAACGTGTAGTGGCTCATGAAGATGTTACGTGCCTGGAGATCGGCCTCGCCGGCGGCAGCCTTGGCCGGGATCAGTTTGGAATCGGCGATGTTCATCAAGACCCGGTCGATATAGGGCAGCTGTTGGCCTTTGGAATCGACCCGGTGGAAATAGGGGTTGCGCTCGAAGATGAACTGCTGCTGCGGCGGGCGCACCGTGTTGAACCAGGGTTGCAGGGTGGGTAATTGGGGATTGTCGAAATTGTACATATTGTCGCTGGCGTTATGCAGCGCCGCCCAGCTTCGCATACGCCGTTTCTTGATCGCCGCGTCGAGCTCCGCCTGATCGGCATATTTGGCGTGAAACTGCTTCATGTAGTGGGCCGGCCGGTAGATGAAGGGCGGCCGCGGTCCCGCCAATAGCGGTAGGAAGGATGGGTTGGGCTTGGACCAGGTATAGCGGATGGTGACGTCGTCGATGATCTCGACCGTCGGCAGTTCGCTGTCCACCTTCATGAAGATCGGCGGCCCGAGCGGCGCCAGATCCGTATTGTTGGCGACATCCTCCCACCAATAGCGAAAATCCTCGGTGGTGAAGGGGTGGCCGTCGGACCATTTATGGCCTTTGCGCAGGCGCAGGGTAAAAATGCGGGCGTCTTCGACGTCGAAGGATTCGAGAATATCGGAAACCAGATTGTAGCTCTGGTCGAACCCGACGAGGCGCGCATAGCCATAGACGGTCATCATGCGGGTGTCTTTCGCCCGCGCCATGGAGATGCGCAAATCGCCGCCATATTGGCCGATGGTTTCCCCCTCGACCACGCGCGGCTGCGCCGGCAGACGTTCCGCCACGGGGGGCAGGCCGCCCGATTTCACCATCTCAGCCAGCGCTGGCGTATCGCTAAAGCCATCGGCCATTGCGCCGGTCGCGGTGAGCCCCAGGACGAGGAGGGGGCCCAGAAGATTGTTGGTTATTTTTTGTCGTAAACTCATGCGACCTCCGGTAAAGCGCCGTGATCGGGGTCGGCGCGTACATAGTGACCGTTCTTAAGCTCGACCAGCCGGGGGCTGAACTGTCCGTCGATGGTGAACGGGGCGGGCCATCCGTCGGGCGCCGAGGCCCGGCCCTCCATCAGGGCCGATAGGTCGAGCCGCTGGTTGATATCGGGTTCCGGCACCGCCGCCAGCAGTGCCTTGGTGTAGGGATGCACCGGGTTGCGGAACAATTCGGCGCGCGGCGCCAGCTCCACCAACCGGCCGGCGCACATGACCGCGATGCGGTCGGCGATGTAGTCGACC
>JABDJY010000274.1 GCA_013003285.1 Alphaproteobacteria bacterium
GACGAGGCCCCGAAACAGCTCGCCATTGGTCAGGGTCAGCAGGGCCGGTGGCGGTTGGGGTATGCGGATAAGGGTAGAGGTTTGCCCGGTCTGGGTTGCCAGCGTGCGGTTTTCCGAACCCAACAGCAGAAGTTCAACCGGCGTACCTGACTTGACGATTTGTAGTTCAAGAACGCTGCCGGGCGATGGATTGGTCGGCAGCGTGAGAGCGAATTTTCCAAATCGCGAGTCGACGATGATTTTGCCGTCGGCAGTCGGCCCCACCACGACGGCGCGAATATGTTGCCCGACGGCCTGCGCCGATAAGCTCGGCGAGGGATGGGGCAGAAGAATCGTCCCCGAGCCGGTCCCGCTGGTATTGCCATTGCCAACCGCCGCCGTCGGGCCCGAAGCCGCGACCGATAGCGAAGTGACAGAGGATGTGACCGTCGTCTGACTCATGTCGCCGCCTGCTTAGACCACCCCAAGCGTACGGATACGAATTTTGGGGTGGATCTCGTTTTGCGAAAGAACCGTCGTCTGTGGCCGGAACCGCTCGATCAAGGAGCGCGCATAGGGCCGCACTGACGGGCTGGTCAAAAATACCGGTGACTCGCCGCTCATGGCGTGCTTGTCGAATTCGGCGCGAACCGCGGTGATAAAATCCTGTAGCCGTGACGGCGCCATCGCCAGATGAACTTCGTCGCCATCGCTGTGCAGAGATTCGGAGAAGGCCTGCTCCCATTCCGGCGACAGGGTGACGATGGGCAAAAATCCGTCCTCGTTGATATAGGCATCGCTGAGCTGGCGCGACAGGCGCGAACGCACATGTTCGGTAATGACCGAGATGTTTCGCGTCGCCACGCAGGCCTCGTTGATGGCTTCGAGGATGGTTGGCAGATCGCGGATCGAAGCCCGCTCGGCGAGCAGGTTTTGCAGGACCCGCTGGATGCCACCAACGGTAATGAGATTCGGCACCAGATCGGAGACCAGCTTCTGATGTTCCTTGTCCAGTTCGTCGAGCAACCGTTGGGTTTCGGCGTAGGACAGCATCTCCGCCATATTGTCTTTGACGGATTCGGTCAGATGGGTGGTGATCACGGTCGGCGGATCGACCACGGTGTAGCCGCGGAACAGCGCCTCTTCCTTGTTCGGTTCGCTGACCCACATGGCCGGCAGGCCGAAAGTCGGCTCCACCGTTTCCTCGCCGGGCAGCGTAATGGCGTCGCCACGCGGGTCCATCACCAACAACATGTTGGGACGAACTTCGCCGCGGCCGGCCTCGATTTCCTTGACCCGCACGATGTAGGTGGTCGGGCCCAATTGCATATTATCCTGGATGCGCACCGCCGGCAGAATGAAGCCCATCTCGCTGGCCAATTGGCGGCGTAAGGCGCGGATCTGATCGGTGAGGCGCTGGCCCTTTTCCGAATTGATCATCGCCAGCAACCCGTAGCCGAGCTCGAGCCTGATCTGGTCGATTTGCAGCGCCGTCGAAATCGGCTCTTCGGTCGGGGCCGCCGCCGCGACTTCGGCCGCTTCCGCCGCCATGCCGTCATCGACGGCGGTTTGCCGCCGCTGGGTTATCAGCCAAGCACCGCCGCCCGTCGCGCCAGCCAAGGCCATGAACGGCACCAAAGGAATACCCGGCAGCAAGGCCAGGCAGAATAATAGGAAACCGCTGACCCCGAGCGCGGCGGGATAGCCGGACAATTGCCCGAAAACAGCTTTTTCCGCGCTACCCGAAACGCCGGCCTTGGTGACCACCATGCCGGCGGCGGTCGATACGATGATCGCCGGGATTTGCGATACCAGGCCATCGCCCACCGTCAGTAGCGTATAGGCTTCGGCGGCCTCGCCCATGGTGAGGCCCTGCTGGCCGATGCCGATGACCATACCTGCGATGACATTAATGAAGGTAATCAGCAGGCCGGCGATGGCGTCGCCGCGCACGAACTTTGCCGCACCATCCATGGCGCCGAAGAAGCTCGATTCCTCTTCGAGATTTTTACGCCGCTCACGGGCGTTGTCTTCGGTAATCAACCCGGCGGATAAATCGGCGTCGATTGCCATTTGTTTGCCGGGCAGGGCGTCGAGGCTGAACCGTGCGGCGACTTCGGCGATGCGCCCGGAACCTTTGGTGATGACGATAAAGTTCACCAATACAAGAATCACGAAAACGATGATGCCGATAACGAAATTGCCGCCCATAACGAAGTTGCCGAAGGCCTGGATGACCTGACCGGCGGCGGCGGGTCCGCTATGGCCGTCGGCCAGAATGAGACGGGTCGAGGCCAGGTTCAGCGACAGCCGAAGCATGGTCGCGATGAGCAAAATCGTCGGAAACGAGCTGAATTCCAGCGGGGTGCGGATGAACAAGGACGTCATCAGCACCAGGACGGAGAAGGTAATCGAAATTGCCAACCCGGTATCGAGCAGCCATCTCGGCATCGGTAGAATGAGCATGACCAGAATAGCCATGATGCCCAGGGCGAGGCCGATATCGGGACGCCGGAACAGGGCGCCGAACTCAGCGAAGGACTTGTCGCCGCCTGCGTTCCCGCCGACGGACACGCCGGCGCCATCGCCGGCAACCTCGCCCGGTGCGGAGGTCGCGATATCGGTGGCGCCCGCTGGGGCGCTGGCTTGCGATGTATCGGTCATGGGGTCAATGCGCTGATGGCAATTCTAGGCCACCGCCTAAGCGACGGCGCTATCGCCTGGCATGGGGACCGGCACACCTTGCTCGGTATATTGCTTCAACTTGTTGCGCAGGGTGCGGATCGAGATACCCAGAATAGTGGCGGCATGGGTGCGGTTGCCGAGGCAGTGGTTGAGCGTGTCGAGAATGAGCTCGCGCTCGACCTCGGCGACCGTGTGGCCGACTAAATTTCCGGTGCCGACCTGGGACACCGCGCTGGCGACGGCCGTATGGTCGGGCTGCGCCGCGCCATCGAGCATGTCGGTCAATTGGAAGGCGTCGGTGCCGATCTCATCGCCGTTCGCCAGGATTACGGCGCGATGCACCGTATTCTCCAGCTCGCGCACATTGCCGCGCCATTGATGCTGCATCAAGAGCTGCAGGGCGGCCTCGCTGAGAGGCAATTCCGAAACCCCATTGGCGTCGGAATATTTTTCGACGAAATGGTGGGCCAGCGGTGCGATGTCGCCGCGGCGCGAGCGCAAGGGCGGCATCCACAGATTGACCACGTTGAGGCGAAAATAAAGATCTTCGCGGAAGGTTCCCTTGGCCGCTTCCTCGGCGAGATCGCGGTTGGTGGTGGCGATCAGCCGGATGTCGACCTGGATCGGCCGGTTGCTGCCGACCCGGGTAATTTCGCGTTCCTGGATGGCGCGCAGCAGCTTGGCCTGCAGATGCGGCTCCATTTCGGAGACCTCATCGAGCAGCAGGGTGCCGCCGGTGGCTTCCTCGAACCGGCCGATGCGCCGGGCGACGGCGCCGGTGAAGGCGCCCTTCTCGTGGCCGAACAGTTCGGATTCGAGCAGGTTCTCAGGAATAGCGGCGCAGTTCACCGAGACGAAAATCTGCTTCGCGCGTTTCGACTTGCGATGGATATGGCGGGCCATCAATTCCTTGCCGGTCCCGGATTCACCGGTGATCAGGATCGACGCTTCGGATGGCGCCACCCGGTCGGCGAGCTTGATGATGTCGGCCATGCCGGCATCGCTGAAGATAATCTCATCGCTCTCTTCAGAAACCGCTTCGAGGACGGCGGCGATCAGATCGGGATCGGGGGGCAGGGGGATATATTCCTTGGCGCCCGCCTTGATGGCGGCGACGGCGGCCTCGGCGTCATTGTCCAGCCCGTAGGCAACGACCGGTACGCTGATCCGCTCCGACTCCAGGCTGGTGACCAGGAGCCCGACATCGAGCGCGACGTCGACCATCACCAGCTCGGCGCTCTGGCCGGCGCGCATGGCGTTCAGGCCGGCGTCGATATCATCGACTTGCGCGACCTTCGCGCCGCGGGCTATGGCGATCTTGCTTGCCGCGGTGATGTGTCCACCCAGGCGGCCGATAATCAGCAATCGCATTTTTTACTCTCCAAAATTAACATTTCCATGACGGCTCGAATCTTCATCAGTCGAAGAACGAAACGCGTTTGGATGGGGGTAGAATGGTATTGACCAGGGTCTCCAGCCGGCGGGGACTTTCCTGACGGCCGATCGAGCTCACCCCGAGCAGGTACACTTCGTTGACCAGCGCTTCGTCGTCGGATTTGCGCTCGAGTTTGCCGGCAAGCGGGGCGAGAACCATATTGCCCAACACCGCGCCGTAGAATGTGGTGAGGAGCGCCACGGCCATGGCCGGACCGATCGACGCGGGATCTTCCAGATTGCCGAGCATCTGCACCAGGCCGACCAGGGTGCCGATCAGCCCCATGGCGGGGGCCACGTCGGCGGCGCGGCGCAACACACTGGCGCCCTTGGCGTGACGGTCGGCGATGGCATGCAATTCCTTGCGCATCAGACGTTCGGCTTCGGCGCCGGGTGTGCCGTCGATGACCAGGGTCAGGCCGCGGGCCAGATAGGGTTCGTTGCGCAGGCCGGTTAGGTGATCCTGCAGGGTCAGGGTACCCTTTTGACGCGCGGTCTCGGCCAGCGAGATGACGCTGCGGGCCGCTTCGCCGGCGTCGCGAGTTGTCTTGAACAGGCTCTTGCCGATGATGTGCTGGGTCGTGCGTATATCGGAGAAGCTGAAACTGATCATCGTAACGGCGCTGGTACCGCCAAGCACGATGAGCAAGGCCGGAACATCGACAAACGCGCCCCACGAGCCACCCAAGACAATGGCAATCGCGATGAGGACGAAGGCGCCGCCAAGACCGAACACGGTCGCACCGTCGAAGGTACGCGGCGCGCCGCGCCGGCGATTTCGGCCGGCGGCGTTGCGCGGTGTCGGCCGTGAAGGCCGTTGGGTGGCGGTATCCGTCATAAGTCGATCAATCCGATTTGATGATTTCCGTCATCGTCACGCCGAGGCGCTCGTTGACGACGACCACCTCGCCACGCGCGACCAGGCGGTTATTGACGTAGATATCGATCGCCTCGCCGACCTTACGGTCGAGCTCCACGACGGCGCCGCGGCCAAGTTTCAGCAATTGGCTGACCTGCATGGTCGACTTGCCGAGAACCGCGGAAATTTGCACTGGTATGTCGTAGACCGCCTCGAGGCCGGCCGCCGAGCCGACACCCTCATCGCCGTCATCGCTATCCGGTTGCGCCGCGGCGACCGGCTCAAAGGCGGCGTCGATGTCGTCGGCGGACATTTCCTCGGATGCCGGCGGCGCTGCGGCCGCGTCATCGAGGTCTTCAAAATCTATGCTTTCCGTGTCGTCCATAAGACGCTCCTAGTAAATCACTTGAGGTGTTTGGTCTATTCCGTTGGTATTATTCGATAGTTCGGGTTCTTGGCTTGTGCTTTCAGGGGTGGGTTCGCCAATCGCTTCGGTGGGTTGTAGGCCAATACCGGCATCGGTTATTTGGTCGGCGACTTTGTTGATTTCCGACCAGGTGCGTTGCACATCGCGTTCGCTACCGCCGTCTGCCCACAAAACATGGCAGTCGGTCGGCGCCAATTGATCGTCGGCCAGAAGCACGATTTTACTGTCGAGACTGGTGGCGAAACTGTCGATGCGCGGTTGCAGGGCCGCGACATGCTCCTCGGCGACACGCACGACGATCCGCGGTTCACCGTGCACGTCGGCAAGGGCCCGCGCGATATGGCCTTCGATCTCGGTCAAGGCGTTCTTCGCCGCCAAGGTGGGGAGTACTTTGCGGCACATGAGGACGGCAATATCGACCGCGCTTTCCGTGGTCGACTGCAAATCTTCAGCGCGTTGCGCCGACAGGGTTTCGATCTTGGCGGAAATTTCCGCCAATATATCGGCGCCGCGTTTTTCTTCGAAACTGTGTAACTCGGCGCGCGCCGCGTCTAAGGCTTCCTGGCGTGCGGCAACAATGTCCTCTTCGCTGTATTTGCGGACTTGCTTCTCGTTCGCTTCGGGATTGTCGAAGTCGGTCTCGAACAAATATCGTGTTTCGGTGTTCATCTTAGTACACCAACTCGTCGTCGCCGCCGCCATCGGCGATCAGAATTTCGCCCTTGTCGGCCAAGTCTTTGGCGGCCAGCACGATTGCGGTCTGCGCCTCGTCGACGTCGCTCAAACGGACCGGGCCCATCGCTTCCATGTCTTCTTTCAATATCTTGCCGGCACGCTCCGACATGTTGGCAAAGAACAGATCGCGCAGCACCTCCGACGCGCCTTTCAGGGCAACACCCAGCTTGTCTTTGTCGGCCACCCGAAGCAGCGTCTGCACCGCAGTCGCGTCGAGTTTTTCGAGATCCTCGAAGGTGAACATCAGGGCTTTGATTTTTTCGGCCGATTCCCGGTTGCGGTCCTCGAGGGATGAAATGAACCGGCTTTCAGACTGACGGTCGAGATTGTTGAAGATCTCGGCCATCATCTCGTGTGCGTCGCGCTGCTGGGCCCGCGCCAGGTTCGACATGAACTCGGTCCGCAGAGTCTGTTCGACGTCGTCAAGAATGTCTTTCTGCACCGATTCCATATGCAACATGCGCATCACCACTTCCATGGCGAAGGCTTCGGGCAGTGTGCTCAGCACACGCGCCGCGTGATCGGGGCGAATTTTCGAAACGATGACCGCGACGGTTTGCGGGTATTCGTTCTTGAGATAGTTGGCCAGCACGGTCTCGTTGACGTTTGCGAGCTTGTCCCACATGGTGCGGCCGGCGGGACCGCGGATTTCCTCCATGATGGTTTTGACGTGATCGTCGGGCAAAGCCTTGGTCAATAATCGCTCGGTGGAGTCCATGGTGCCGGTCAGCGAACCGGTCGACGAAAGCTGCTCGGCGAATTCGACAAATAGATTCTCGATCACCTGGGCATCGATCGTGCCCAGCTTCGCCATGGTTTGGGAGATTTCGCGGATCTCATCTTCGTCCATCAGCTCGAACAGTTCCTGCGCACCTTCTTCCCCCACGGAAAGCATGATGATCGCGGCTTTCTCGGTGCCGTTGATGGTTCGATAATCGGAACGTACGCGACTAGCCATGGGCTAAAACTTCCTAGCTTTCCTGGTACATCCACTGCCGCAGAATCGCGACGGTTTCGTCGGGGTGTTTACTGATGATCGTGTTGACCTGGTTCATTGACGAGGCCTGAACCCGGCCGTCGACTTGGGAAATATCGAGCTCTGGTTGCACGCCGGCAGCCGCCTCGGCGCCCTCGGGTATCTCTGTGCCCTCGGGCAATGCTTGCGTACCAGCCATATCAGGGGGGGCGAGCTGCCCCTGCGGCCCGGTGCTCGTGCCGGCCGGCAGCATGCCCGGCGTAGCCATCGGGTTGGCCGCAGCCGTGATTTCGAACGCGCGAGTCATCAGCGGTCGTACTACCAACAGGAGGACCAATATGGCGACGATGCCGAGCACCGCTATTTCCGCAATTCTAAAGAGGTCGGATTTCGACAGACCGAGGAAGCCTGGGTCGATGGCGTCAACTTCGCCGACTGCGATCGGCGCGAATTGAAGGTTCACGATCTCGACCACGTCGCCGCGGGCTTCGTCGTAGCCTATGGCTGATTTCACCAGCGAGTCATACTGGGCTAATTCTTCGGGCGTTCGCGCTATGTAGGTGCCTTCAGCATCTACCGCTCCATCCACAAGAACCGCGACGGTCAGCCGCTTAACATTGCCGGTTTCGCGAACTTGTGTGGTGACGGTGCGCGAAATTTCGAAATTGACCGTCTCTTCGATCCGCCGTGAGCTGCTGTTACTCGTGCTTGCGGAATTGGCGTCCAGGGCATCGGCGCCCGGTAAATTATTGGCGACGGATACGGAATTGTCCGGATCGGCTTCGGCGCTGTCGTCCTCTTGCTCGACTGTCTGGGTCGAGCGCGCGACCTGACCGTCCGGATCGTAGCTTTCGTCGCTGGTTGTTACCCGATCGAAGTCGATATCGGCTGATACTTCAGCGCGTACGGCGCCGAAGCCGACCGAGCTTTCGAGGAGTTTCTCGATCGCGCCGGCAAGACGCGATTCATAGCGTTGGCGTGCTTCTTCGCCGTTTGCTGCCGAGAATGCGTCTTCGTCGCCGTCCCCGCCACGGGCGAGCAGGCGACCGTTATTGTCGATGACAGAAATTCGAGAGGGCTGTAGGCCGGGAACGGCAGTTGACACCAGATGCTGGATCGCCACCACTTGACTGGGTTGAAGGATCGAGCCGTTGAGCTGTAGGACCACCGAGGCGCTGGGCTCTTGTTTATCGCGGCTGAAGACTTCGCGCCGCGGCAGGACCAAGTGCACGCGCGCCGATTTAACCTGACGTATCGCCGAGATCGTTCGCGATAATTCACCTTCCAGGGCGCGGGCCTGATTGATGCGCTGGACGAAGTTCGTCGTGCCCAGCGTGCTTGAATCGTCGAACAGTTCGTAGCCGACCGACCCGCCGTTGGGCAGGCCCTCGCCGGCCATGATCAGGCGCACCCGTGCGACATCCGACTCGGGCACATAAACTTGCGTGCCGCCGCCGCGAATCTCATAGGTAACGCCCTGGCTGTCCAACCGGTTCGTGATCGCGCTCGAATCCTCGAGCGTGAGATCGCTATAGAGTAAGGACAAGTCCGGCGTCGCCAGGCGCGACGTCATGAACATAAAAAAGCCAATCATCCCAGCCGCGACGATGGCCATGGTGGCGATTCGGACGGGGCCGAGCTGGCGCAAAACTAGCGAGAATGAGTTCAAACCGAAGCCTGTTCGTAAAAGACAAGAACGCCGCCGAACGAGATGTTCGCTCAACGACCGGACAACGGTAAGAATTCGAAGTGAATAAGATGTTAACTGGCGGCAATTTTTGCCGGGTAGATAGGCAAAAAATGCCACCTTTGTTCGAATTTTGCTCAAATTAGAGAAAACCCGCCTCGGTTTCCCGAGGCGGGTCAAATTTTTACGCCCGAATCAGATCGGAGCGGGCGGTGTTAATAACCGCGAATTATGGGGCCCGATAATCCTGCAGTCGGGTCACGCGCAGACCTCGAACGCCGTGTTTATCCACCATCTCCTGCCAGGTCAAAAATTCTTCGACCGAGAGATTATAGCGTCGGCACACTTCTTCGAGCGTGATCGCACCGTTCTTAACGGCCGCGACAACGGCCGCCTTACGTCGTACGACCCAACGTTTGGTATCCGGCGGTGGTAGTTCGTTTAACATCATCTGATTCTGGCCGCGATCTATCTTATTAATGTTTGTATCGGCGTCTTGCCGATGGGAGTTTTGTCCGTCCATGGTGCTCACCACGTCTTCCTGATTGTGGTGCCTATGAAACTAGGCGCTGCGCCTTAAGGAAAGGCTAAATGCGGCATTCGAATTTCTCGCATTTTAGATAATTTTTAGAAGTCAGACCCCGGCGGCGCTGGAGGGCGCGCCGCCGGGGCCTGACTTGGTCACCTAACGCGCGCTATCGCTTGATCCGCACCAGTTCTTCAAGCATCTGATCAGCCGTTGTGATGATCCGGCTGCTCGCGGAATAGGCGCGCTGGGTGATGATCATGTTGGTGAATTCCGCTCCAAGATCGACAGTTGAGGCTTCCAAGCTCGATGGTGAGACTTTGCCTGCCGTCCCGGTACCCGCCGGATTGAGGGTCAAATTTCCGGCGTTGATAGTGTGCGACCAAGCGTTTCCAGATTTAGAAATCAGGGCCGCTGGGTTTGCGAATGTTGCGATAGGCAGCCGATAAATGGTCTGTTGTACGCCGTTGTCGAATAGTGCGGTTACTTGTCCATCTTCGGTCATTGCAATGGACTGAAACCTTCCGAAAGTGAGGCCGTCCTGGTTAATGGATACTATCGAGTAGTTCGAAGCGAATTGGGTAACGCCATCTGCCCTATCCACATTGCCAAGATCAAAAGCGACGTTGCTTGCTGCGGCACCGGTGGTCCAATCGGCTGCCGGAATACTCAGAGCCGCCGGAGCGAAACTGGCTGGTGTGCCGTCGCCGTTGAACGTAACTGTATCAATTGTCAACGGAAACGACGCCAACGTGGCTCCGGTAACTGACGCCGTACCGTCGTCTGCGCGCGTCAAGCCTGTAACCTCGAGTGTCCATGTCGCTGGCGAGGCAACGGTTTTAGACCACTGCAGCGCTGCATTGTGGCCAACACCGAGGGCATCGTAGATTAAAACTGACGCCGAATTGGTATCTCCGACAAGGGCGGTCGCCGGCAAATTGAGCGATATATCGACAGTCGTCGTAGGTGTCACAGTGCCGGCCAACGCCGTCACTTGAATGGGTTGGAGGTTGGCAAGACTGGTTGGGTCCGGAACACTGACGTCAGCGATGTTGTTTTGATCGACGTCATAGGAACCGTCAGGCAGGGTGGGCCAACCCTGCAGATAGAAACCGCCAGCGTTGATCAAGAATCCGTTGGCGTCAACCGAGAACTGACCTGCGCGGGTATAGAGGAACGACCCGTTGCCGGGCGCCGTATCGGTATTGACAACAAAGAAGCCCTGACCCGACATGGCAATGTCGGTTGAGCTTTGGGTTGCCTGCAATAGACCTTGTCGGTCCGCTGCCTGATACGACGACGATTTCACACCTCCCGGAGAATAACTAGTTAACGATCCACTGGCGGTCACGAGCGTCGAAAACCGCGCTTCTGTGTTTTTGAAACCGACCGTGTTCAGGTTCGAGATATTATCGGAAATAATGCCCATCGCCTGGCTGTTGGCGTTGAGGCTGGTAATTCCGGAAAACATTGCACCATAGATACTCATGTTACTCTCCTAGTAGGAAGTGCGGCTTTAGAGGCGTTACGCGGTGGGGGTTGTCGAGGGCGACATGACCGAAAGAATTCGGTCTAGCGGGACCTCGACCGGTCCAACGGTGACGAAGGTTTGCCCTTCGAATCGCCACACCGCGTCGGCGGTGCCGGTGAAGAAAATAGGAATGGAGTCGAACGGGATATCATCGGCGTTTACTGCCGACACGACGACTGTGTAAACGCCGTCGGGCTGCAGCACGCCTTGGGAATCGGTGCCATCCCAAACCACGTCTTGGCGGCCGGCGGTGGACTCACCGTTGTATGTTTTTACGACCCGACCGGTGCTGTCGAGGATTGCGATCGAAGCATTCACCGCGCCAGCGGGCATGTCGTAAGAGAATGTCGCGTTACCGTCTTCAAGCAAAGTCAAGTCGCTTTCGACTTCGACCGTCTTACCCAGATAGTTGACGGCGCCGATACTCTCGGCTGACTGTTGCAGGGCAATCAGGTCTTCGATCTTGCCGGACTGGGAAATCTGCTGCTCGAGCTGGCTGAATTGCACCAATTGATTGGTGAATTCCGTCGCGTCGGTTGGCGACAGCGGATCCTGGTGTTGCAATTGGGTGGTCAACATCAGCAGAAAGTTGTCGAAATTTTCGGTCAGCGACTGGGTTGCTGCGCTGGCGCCGCTCGATGCTGTCGTTACTTCTGAGGGCAGAATTTCCATGATCGTGCGCTCCTATATCTCGAGATCCAGCATGCCGTCATGCTGGCGACGGCTCGGCCGTTCGTTGTAAGTGGCATCACCAGGGTCCAAATCGTCGCCGTCCGCCGAAGCGACAGTCCCCGAAGCCGTTGAGCCGTCCGCGAGTTCTGTGTCCGCATCGCCGGACTGGCCTTGTTTGAACATCAGGCCGTCGGAATCAAACTTCATGCCGGCTTCCTCGAATGCTTTCTGTAATACCCGTGCGTCGCGCTCGAGCATGTCGAGAGTTTCCTGTTTTTCGGCATAGACGATCGCCTGCACTGCCTTGTCGGGACCCATTTCCAGGATCACTTCGACACGGCCGAGTGAGGCCGGCGAGAGCTTTACTTGAATGCGGTCGGCATCCGATTTCACCATCTGCTGAATTTGGACTTTCACTTGTTCGGCAGGTTGATAAGCCGGCTGGGCGGGCAGGGGCCGCATGTTCAAGCCCCCTGTTGCGTTCGCCGTCATGACCTGCCGGTCGGCAGCAGCGGTTGATTGCCCGACTCCGTTGCCGATGGCATCACCAATGGCCATGTTGGCCGATCTGGTTGTGCCGGCTTGGCCAGGCAGCGTGCCGGGGCTGGTTGAGTTGAACAAGGCTACTGGTCGAGCAGCCGGTCCATCAAAGGCCGCGGGTGCCGGTGGCGTGGCGCTGGTTGTAATTTCGATCGAAGGCTTGTTCGCGCCAGGCGCGGTAGTTTGCGCCTGTGTGCTGGCAGTGCTTTGGCTAATCGCGTTCTTGATCGCATCGCGGTGCGCCATCACGCGAATTTTCATGTAATGGAGTTCGGCCGCTCGCTTTGCACCGGCGCGAATAAGCAGGCTGTACTTCTCTAGCGCGGCGGTAAGCCCCTCGCTGTCTCCATTCGTCGTGCCCTGGGATGGGTTCAGCACGGTCGCTTTCGATAGCTGCGTTTTATCGTTGGCTACTGTGTCGACGACCGGTCCGGTTTTCGGCTCGGCGACATCGGTTTTGACACCGTTGGCGTTGACCTGGTTATTGCCCAGTGCTGCGTTTGCACGCGCCGTCGCTTCCTGGCCTAGTGCTTGCGCCTTCTCGGCATTGGCTGTGTTGCGCGCTGCAGCCTGGATCTCTCCGCGCGTGAGGACGTCACGAGCATTTTCCGCTGTGGTGCCTTCAGTCTTCGATTGCAGCTGTGCGCCGCTGGCGGCATTGGGTTGAATGGTGAGACCGATCTTTTGTGCGTCATTGGCAGCGGCGTTCAATACCAAGAGAGCTTTATCTGCGGTTGCTGCGTCGAATTGCTGGGTTTCGGCCGCGCCATCGTCTTGCGGCTGCTCATCCGCTTGAGTCTTCGTCGCAGTCTCATCGCCATCCTGAGGGCGGTCGTCGTCGCCACGGACTTCGGTGTCGGTCGGCTCTGCATCGACGCGACCTTGGTCGTCACTGTGGACGTCTCGACCCACTTCGAAATCGCGTTCGGCCGCGCGCGCCAATCCGAAATCGGATCGTGGCAGCATCTGGTCGGTAAATCTGGTCTCGTTTAATACGTCTGCAAACAGGTTGGAGAGGGTAACCTTGGCGTTTTGAAATCCCGCTGCTGCATTGTTGCGCGGTTCGGTGTTGCCGACCGGGTTGGTAACGGTATCACTCATGTTTATCGCATCCTGCGTGTCGGTACGGCCTACTTGCCGTAGCATTAATCAGATGAGCAATTCGTGGGCCAACTTTGTAAGAACTCGTAAGTAACTGAAATGTATTGAAAAAAATGTTGTCGTGTGCTTGTTCACCGTAGAAAGGGAAAAACCTGCATGGTCGCCGCGGCATTTATTGCCGCGGGCGGGCAAACCTTTCCGGTGCAGCATGAACGCCCGAAACAAAAAACGCCGGCACTATTAAAGCGCCGGCGCGTGCAACAAGTAAGTTCATAATCGAGTTGTTTAGGCGTTAATAACCCCGAGGGAAGGTGGGCGGGGTTCTTCAGTATTGCTGTCACTGGCCGGTTTCGCGGCAGCGGTATCGCTGAGCAAACCGGCGGCAATGTTGCGGTTTATATTGATCAAAACATCGAGCGATTGAGGTTTCGGATCGGAGAGAATGTCTACAGTGCGTTTGTCGATAAAGTTACACAAATTCAGCATGTTGCTGCGCAAATCGGCGGGCAGGTCGGTTTGCGGGTCGCTTAAATCGGATTGGAAAATTGTCCACAACCGCCAATTGAGGCGCACGGTGTCGACAAGGGCGGTTATATCGCTGGGATTGTCTTTGGCTATCGAAAGACGCCGAGCGGCCTCCATGAGAGCCCGCCCTTCGGTTTCGCGCGGCGATCCCCCCTGTTGCGTCGGCTGACGATATTGCGTCGAGACGTTCTCATTGGACATGTTGTAAGATTTCCTGTTCGTAATCGATTAATTTACGGCACTCCTTGAGCGCGCCGTATAAGTCTCCATCTTGGGCTAGTTGCATTATTTTTTTGGTGATCGGATCGGCGCTCGGGGCAGCTTCGCGAAATTCGCTGAGCAACGAACCAAAATCACTTAGATGTTCGGCGTGGCGATCGGTAAACATATATGCGCATTGCATTGCCAGATAGATACGGCGTCCCGGCGACGTGGCTTCTTCCAGCGTCATGATGTCTTTCTGCCGCATGATGTGCGCCTGATTTTCGAACACCAGGTTTACGTCCGGCCCGTCGTTTTTGATGACGGCGCCGTTGACGACCAATTTTTCGCCGCGCGGAAGAGATAGTTTAAGTGGCATATCTTGGGCTCGCCTGCTTGCGCTTGAGATGGCAGTGTCACCCGGGCCGCTTAAGGAAGCGTAAAAGTCTGCCGCATTGTATGAAAATTATCGACAACCGACGTGCTCCGAAGGTCCTAGTGGTGCCTTAAAGGTCAAAATGCCCGGCCACACTCTGGGGATATGGTTTAGGAATTCTTTACCGCCGAGTGGATAAAATGAGGGCTGGTAAATGCCGGCTGGACCGATTGTCGGTTTAAGAGCTGTCTCATGGAGCGGAAATGCGGTTTCTCAAAGACGATCATGCCTATGTCATCGCCGAGATTGGCGCCAACCATAATGGTGATATGGAACAGGCGCGGGCGCATATTAGCGCGGCCAAGGCCGCCGGCGCGGATGCGGCGAAATTTCAATCCTGGGGTACCGGCTTGTTCGCTCAGTCGTTCTATGACGAGAACGCGGACTTAAAAGAGGCCGTTGCCGCCTATGCCGTGGCCGAAAGCGATATGGCAGCGCTCGCACGTTATTGTGGCGAGACGGAAATTGATTTTGCGTCGACCCCTTGTTCGGCACCTGAGATGGCAGCGCTCGATGCGCTCGATCCTCCCTTCGTAAAAATTGCGTCGATGGACTTGAACCATGACCGCATGCTGATCGATGCGGCGAAAACTGGCCGGCCGATAATTCTGTCGACAGGTTTCAGTACATTGGGTGAGATTGAGCATGCGCTGACGACGCTCGAGAGCGTCGGCCACACCGATACGGTGCTGCTGCATTGCATCGCCATGTATCCGCCGTCCGAGGATGGATTGATCAATCTGCGCAACATCGAAATGTTGCAGGATACATTTGGTTATCCGGTGGGTTATTCCGATCATACAATTGGCATCGAGGTGACGCTGGCGGCGATTGCGCTGGGTGCAGTCGTCATTGAGAAACATTTCACTCTCGATAAGACATTGCCGGGATGGGATCACGCGGTTTCCGCCGATCCTGCAGACATGGCGATTATTGCGTCCGCCGCGCGGCGAATTCCGGCCGCCCTTGGGTCGCGCCGACGGGTGGTGTCCGATGGCGAACGCCAGAACGCTGCTGTCATGCGGCGCAGCATAGTCGCCGCCCGCGATATTCGATCGGGTGAAATTCTGACCGAAGAACATCTCGAATTCCGCCGGCCTGGCACGGGAATTAGCCCTAACGATGCCGGACGATTGTTGGGGCGGGCGGTTCGCCGCGACATTGCCGGCGATACCCTATTGTCCGACGGCGATGTTGAGCGAGCACCCTCGCGGGTCGGACGCGCCGCATGATCGTTATTGTACCGGCGCGTGGTGGTTCAAAGGGGGTGCCCGGAAAGAATTTGCGATTACTCGCCGGGGTGCCGCTAATCGTCCACACTCTACGGTCGGCGCTCGAGTGTCCGGCGGTCGAACGGGTTATCGTATCGACCGACGATGACGAAATTATTCGTGTTTGTCGCGATGTTTCCGGTGTGGAGGTACCATTTCGCCGACCAGAACATTTGGCAAGCGACAATGCGCTTGCCGCCGACACCTATCTGCACGTGGTCGATTGT
>JABDJY010000277.1 GCA_013003285.1 Alphaproteobacteria bacterium
TCGAGAATGGCTCCTATCGAGAGGCTTTGGAGGCTTCCTAGATTATTCTTTAACGACCCCCCCTCCCTAACCCTCCCCCTCGCTGGGGGGAGGGAATATTTTCTTGGTGCGGATATAATTCCCCCTCCCCCCTTGAGGGGGAAGGATGGGGTGGGGGGTACCTTGGACCAAGACCGTTCAATTTCTAATCCCAGCTCCAGAAATCCATGCCGTTGGCCAGCAGGTCGCGGGCGATGACCATCTTGTGGACCTCCGACGCGCCGTCGACCAGCTTGGCCTGGGGGGCATAGCGGTACATCCATTCCAGCGGCGTATCCTTGGAATAGCCGCGCGCGCCGTTCAATTGGATCGCCGTGGCGATAGCTTTATGCAGAAGTTCGGAGACGAAAATCTTCGCCATGGACACTTCGGTGCGGGCCTGGTCGCCAGTGTCGAGCTTGGCCGCCGCGCGCATGGTCATCAGCCGGCCGATCTCGATATCCATCGCCGCGTCGGCCAGCATCCATTGCACACCCTCATGCTCGGCCAAGGTCATGCCGAAATTCTTGCGGGTCTCCACATAGCCCAGACATTCCTCGATCGCGCGCTTGGCCATGCCCAGCCAGCGCATGCAGTGGGTCAGCCGCGCCGTGCCGAGGCGGATCTGCACCGCCTTCATGCCCTCGCCAACCGCCATCAGCCGGTTCTCGTCGGGTATTTCCAGGCCGTCGAATTTGAGCTCGCAATGGCCGCCATGTTCCTCCGGCCCCATGATTTCGATGCGGCGGAGAATTTCCCAGCCGGGATCGTCGCGGTGGAACAGGAAGGTGGTGAGGTTACGCCGGGGCTCGTCCGAGGTGCGCGCCAGCAGAATGAAATGCTCGGCCCCCTCGGCCCCGGTGATGAACCATTTATGACCTTCGATGACCCAGCTGCCGTTGCCCTTGGGTGTCGCCGTGGTCAGCATCGCGGTGGGGTCGGACCCGGCGCCCGGCGCGGGCTCGGTCATGATGATCGAGGAGCGCAGCGTGCCGTCGATGATCGGCTGCAGCCATTTGTCCTTCTGCTCCTCGGTGCCGCAACGTTCGAGCAGGATCATATTGCCATCGTCGGGCGCGGCGCAGTTCATACAGACCGGCCCGAAGCGCGAGCGCCCGGCCTCTTCATAGAACATCGCCATGCCGACCGTATTGAGCCCCAACCCGCCGCGCGCGACGGGCATTTGCGGCGCCCACAGGCCGGCCGATCTGGCTTTCGCACGCAGGATTTGCAGTGGCTCGTCGGCGATATTCTCGTGTGCATCGAAACTGGCCGGGTCGGCTTCGACCGGCATGATCTCATCGGCAACGAATTTTGCCACGCGCTGGCGCAGATCTTCCTGTTCGGGCGATAGGGTAAAATCCATCGGGCTCTCTCCTTTTCGGACGTTCTTATTTGTTTATAGGGTCGACAGGGATAGGCCGCCATCGACCGTGACAACCGACCCGGTAACGTAGCGCGCCGCCGGTCCGGCCAGCATGAGCAAGACGCCGTCGAGATCTCGTGTCTCTCCGAAGCGCCCGATGGGAACGCGCGTGGCGATACGCTGGCCCGCCGAACTTTGCAGGAAGCCGCTATTGAGCTCGGTCTCGATATAGCCCGGCGCGATGGCGTTCACGCAGATGCCGTTGCCGGCCAGTTCCAGCGCCAGGCTCTCGGTCAGGCTGACCATGCCGGCTTTCGACACCGAATAGGCCAGCACCCGCTTGGCTGCCGTGCCGACGCCGATAATGGAGGCGATATTGATGATCCGACCGGCGGTTTCATGCGCGACCATATGGCTGCCAACCTCGCGCGCCATCAACCAGGCGCCCTTGAGGTTGGTGTCGAGCACCGCGTCCCACTCGCTCTCTTCCATCTCGATGGCGCGTCCGGCCGACGGAATGCCGGCATTGTTGACCAGGATCGAGATCGGTCCCAGCGCACCGTGGGCGGTTTGGATAGCGTCGGCGACCGAGGCCGCATCGGTGACATCGAGTTCAACCGGTAGCGCAGTGCCGCCGCTCCCGACGATTTTTTCCGCCAGCGCGGCTAAACGGTCGACCCGGCGCGCACCGATGGCCACCTTGGCGCCGGCCTGGGCCAGGGTTTCGGCGAAATGGGCGCCGAGGCCGCTCGAGGCGCCGGTGACGATCGCCACCTGACCGGTCAAATCGAATAAGTCGTTCATATCTATTCCCTATGTGCCGGCCCTATGGGACCGCCATTTGTTACGCCCTTTAGTCTAGAGATACGCGTTGAACCAGGCGATGGTCTCTGCCGCCACGGTGCGAAAAACATCTGCATTGCGGGCTTCATAGACATCGGCATGGTTGATGTCGGGGATCGGGAACAGCTTCTTCGGCTCTCCCGCCCGGGCGAACAAGGACTCCGCCTCGACGAACCGCACCATGGTGTCGTCGATGCCGTGGATCAGCAGCAGCGGGCGCGGCGCGATCCGCTCGACAAAATCTTCAGCGCGAAACGCTACCGCAAGA
>JABDJY010000297.1 GCA_013003285.1 Alphaproteobacteria bacterium
CTTTAGACTCGGGCGCAGCCGCGGGTTTGTCACCGCTGGTGGTGGGCGCCGGCACGGCCGCTGTCTTGGCGGGCCTCTTTGCGGTGGGTTGAGCGGCCTGGTTGGGGGCTTGGGCGGCGGCCTGGGCCGCGGCGCGTTCGGCCATGGCCCGCGCAACCGCGTCCTTACCCGGCGGCGGCGTCACGGGTTTGGCGTCGGCGGTGCCAGCAGCCTTCTTGGCCGCCTCCCGCGCGGCGGCGAGCGCCGCCTCGGGCGAAATGGGGGTGACCTTATCGTCCATGGCAAGTATCCATCGGGTACCCGTCTAACCTAATTCTTGTAATGACGGCAATAGTTTAACGCAAAACGACCCATCCGGCACCCGTTCCATTACCGCACCCTTTAACTCAGCAGGTAAGTGTGACCGATAGACGTTAAACAATGGTTAGAAGGGCCTACGGGGAGGACGCAGCCATTGGGCAAAAAAGGGCGGGTAACCCAGCTGGATGGTGCCCAGTGTCAGCAAATTTCAGCGATTTCGGTTGGAAAGATTACCAATGGTTTACCGTAAATGACGTAAGAAATGGTCAAGTTCGCACAATAGGCTTGAACCGCAGGCTTCTCGATCTCTACAACCGAGTACGGCGTCAATGCCACGAAATGTGGGTATCTCAATGCACGATCAGGAGAAGCGCAATAAGGCCAATAGTTCGACGCCGGGATCGGAGCGCGACAAACCGATGACGCTTTCGGGCCATCTGCCGCAGCGGTCCACTGCGCCGGTAGTGACCAATCATTTTTTGCCACCGATCAAGGGTGGGCGAGGGCTTGCCCGCTTCGACCTTGCCGAACATCTGGCGCAGACCGAGCGGTGGGGATACGAGAGCTTAGTTGCGTTGCAGTTGCGGCAGGCTGCGGAACTGGTCCGTTATGCGCAGAAATTCTCGCCGCTTTATAAGGAGCGGTTGGCCGGCGTCGCGGTGGCTCCCGGCTCGGGGCTGACGCCAGAGGAATATGCCGCGATCGCAGTTCTCACCCGCGAAGAGGTCCAAAACGCCAAATCGTTGTTGTTCGCTACCCAGTTGCCTCGGGGGCATGGCCCAGCATTTGAAGTTTATACCAGCGGGTCGAGCGGCCAACCGGTGCGCGTCAAATCGACAAAATATTCCAGCTTTTTCAATGCTGCGGTGACGTCGCGCGGTCATCGGTGGTTTGCGCGCGACCCGGCGGGGGCCAATGTGACAATCCGGGTCCTGTCAGGCGACACGCCTAGGGTCAAAAACAAAGGCTGGGCGGCCGACAGCTCGGGACCGTCGCATGTTTACAGTAACCGAATCCCGGTCAACCAGCTCTTTGACTGGCTGCTGCACGACGACCCCCACTATCTGCAATGTCACCCCTCGATCTTGCAGGAACTGATCCACCGCTCCCTGCATGTGGGCGTAAAACCGGCGCGGCTGCGCGATGTGCGTACCATGGGCGAGATTCTCGAGCCCGGCCTGCGCGCGCTCTGCCAGCGCGAATGGGCCGTACCGGTACGCGACAATTATAGCTGCGAGGAAGTAGGGACACTGGCGCTGACCTGCCCGGAGCAGGATCATCTACACATCCAGTCGGAGCGGGTCCTGGTCGAAATACTCGACGACGAGAACCGTGTCTGCGCGCCCGGTGAGATCGGCCGCGTCGTGGTAACGGGGCTTGTGAATTACGCCACACCACTGATCCGTTACGAGATGGGTGATCGGGCCATCGCCGGCGCGCCGTGCCCATGCGGCCGCGGCCTCGGCGTCATCGAGCGGATTATCGGCCGCGAACGCCTACCTGTTATCCTGCCGTCGGGCGCCCGCCTGTTCCCCGTTCTCGACGCCGAGCCATTGCTGCTCAAAAGCGGTGTGCGACAGTACCAGTTGATGCAGACGAGCGTCGAAGAAATAGAACTCAAGCTGGTCGCCGATCAGCCCCTCAGTAAACCGGAAGAGGCGAGCGTCAGTGTCCATTTACAACGAAACTTCGGACATCCGTTCCGCTTCAAATTTTTTTATGTTGATGAGATCCCCCGTGAACCAGGCGGTAAATTCCAGATCTTCAAATCGGAACTGGTCTAGGGGCTGGCCGGAATGAATATTGCCGATATCCTCGCGGAACACGCACGCGACCGGGCCAGCCATCCGGCAATCGAAGATGGTGCGCGTATCATCACATATGGCTCGCTTGACGGCCTCGTCGACAGTGTCGCGGCAAATTTGCAAGCGGCTGGCATCGAACCGGGCGACACTGTGGCGGTGCTTTTAGGTGATTCGGCCGAACATCTCAATATTCTGTGCGCCTTGGCGCGGACCGGCGCCATCATCTTTTCGCTAAACGCAACCGCTTCGAAAGCCGAATTGGCGGATGCTCTGACCAGCGTGGCCGTGAAGGCCGTGATCACGCACGGTTTAAGGCTAACCGGCGATGACGTGCGCTGGCTGCGCGCTACCGACATCTGCAAACCGACGTCTCGACCATTTGAGGGAAAGGCCTGCGGTGACGACGACCCGCTGATGCTAATCCAATCGTCGGGGACAACGGGCACACCCAAATCGTTTCTGCGCAGCCACGCCGATATGATCGAGTGGATCGAACGATACAAGCGTAGCCACGGCTGGACCGCTGAGGAGAGGGCCCTGTCGCTGACCCGCATGTCGTTTAACGTGGGCCGTAACATCTCGCTGGGCATGCTGCGATTGGGTGCGACCGTCGTGGTCAACCGATCGCGTTCGCATCACGAGTTGGCGGCTGTTGTGCGCGCAAAGCGCGTAAGCTATCTTAAGCTTACGCCCTCTCATTTGATCCCCTTGCTCGACTTCGCCGCCGATAAGGCGCCGCTGTTTCCTGACTTACGGGCGATGGTCGTCGGCAGCGCGCCGACCAGCCATGCGCAACGCCTATTGGCCCGGGAAAGGCTGACCGCCAATTGTTATGAGCAGCTCGGGTCCAATGAGGCTGGGCTGTTGGCGTTGGCGATGCCGGCAGATCAAGACGCCTATCCCGACGCGGTTGGGCGCATCGTCGCCGGCGTCGAGGCGCAAATCGTCGATGACGCGGACCTTCCGCTACCCGCAGGAGAGGTCGGGCATGTCCGCTTTCGCGGCGCTGGCTATCCGACGCGCTATCTCGATGACTCCGAAGAGACCAAGCGTGCCTTTCGAGATGGCTGGTTCTATCCCGGCGATTTAGCCGCCTTGAACGACGAGGGATTTCTGTTCTTTAAAGGCAGGGCGGACGATGTCATTAACAATGGCGGCGCCAAGTTCTATCCGATTGAGGTCGAGACTGCGTTGTTAGCGCACCCCAACGTCAGCGCAGCGGCGGTATTCGGCTGGCCCCACACGCGGTCGGGGCAGGTGGCCGTCGCCTGTGTTGTAACGAGCACGGCAATCTCGACGAAAGATCTGCAAAGTTTCTGCAAGCAGCGGGTCGCCGGCTACAAAGTACCGCAGCTCATCGAGGTAATGGCGGAACTGCCCCGCAACGCCATGGGCAAGATTTCAAAGGTTGAACTCAAGGACGTCATCAAACGCAATCTCGCTGGGCGCAAACCGGAGCGCTAAATCCCCTTACCGCCGGCTCGGCCGCGAATCAAGGACGTCTTGCAGGCCGTTGCCAAGGAAGTTGAAGGCGAGGACAATGACGAAGATTACCAGCTTAGGGTAAATCGCCAGCTGAGGCGCGCGAGTGATCAGCTCCTAGACGTTGGTCAGCATATTGCCCCAGCTCGGGGTCGGCGGCGGAATGCTGAGGCCGAGGAAGCTCAGTACCGATTCAATCAAAATAATGCTGCCAATGGACGGGGCGTGGCGACGATGATCGGCGAGACCAAGTTGGGTAGGATATGGCGGACCATGATGCGCCCCAGGCGCTGTAGATAACCAATAGTTAGAAGCCGGGGGCGATATCGCAGACATCCAGGCACGAAAAAGGGCGGGTAGCTTTCGCCACCCGCCCCAATTTTCGTATTAGTCTTCAGGTTGTTTAGACCAGAGACAGTGTCACTGTAGCTTCGGTGCCGTTAACGTCCACAGCATCGACCTGCAGGGTGCCAAACACCGTTCCCAAATCGGCGACCGTATCGGTGCCATTGATCTGGAGCGCATCGTTGCCACCAACGTTAATGACGTCCACGTCTGCCAAGCCCGTCACGCCGAGATCGTCGAAGAGGAAACTATCGTCAGCCGCGTTGAAGTTGAGGATTTCATCAATATCAACGCCAACGTTGGATCCGGCGTCGTAGACGAACGTATCGTCCCCGGCTCCACCGTCCATGGTGTCCGCACCGGCACCGCCGCTGAAGATGTCGTCGAAACCGCTACCGAGCAGATTGTCGTCTCCGGAACCGCCGATTAGGGCCGTACCTTCGGTTGCCAAACTGGCATTAATCGTGTCGCCATTCGGGACAACCGCAATTTCGAGCGTACCTGATGCCGTGTCGCCGTCACCGTCGGTGACATCGAGATCGAATTCCATGTCGATTTGAGTGCCGGTAGCAGCTGTCTCGAAGAGGAAATCACCCACCGCAAACGGACTGCCGTCAAACGTTGTGCCGCCATCGTCCGCATTGGTCACGACAATCTGGCTAAATTCGCTATCGCCAGCAACTGATACGTTCCAGCCTTCGTCAACACCTTCAATAACAATCGCATTACCCACCTCGGTGATATCCACCGAGCCTGTGACGTCGATACCGCCGCCATCAGTTACAATAACCGAACCCTCACTGATTTTGACCGGCGTACCGTCTGTGATGTCGGTATCCCCATCAACATCGAGGAACGCGGCAACCATGACGGCTGCGGTGCCACTGCCCTGTACTTGCAAGACAGTCGTACTGTAGCGGATCGCTGTGTAGTGGCTGTCGAAAGTAAACCCGTTTGGGTCGGCCTCGTCCATACCCGGCGCGCGATTAACTCCAATTACGAGATCAAGCTGGATACCTTCGGACGGATCGATCCACTGGTTAGCATTACCGATATCGGTCGACGATGTGTTTACAGTGCCGCCACCCGCTGGTGTGATGAGAAGGTCCTCACTCAGCGGATTGGGGTCCGGATCTTCGACAGCAACCAAATCGGAGTCGAGGCCCACCCACTGATTCTGACCCGCCGGCGCATTACTGAAGTCATCGAATGCGTTTTGGCTGCCATCATCAATGGTCTGGAAGAACTCGATTGAGTACTGATCCGCGCCCTGGTCGGCCGCATCCGGGTTGAGCGTAACAGTGAAGACCACCGCGCTGCCGTCCGAATTCGTACTATCCGTGGTAGCCGTAACAGTGTGGCCATCGGGGCTGACAAAGAGGAAGATATCGAGACCACCCGACTGAAGCGCTACAGCCGAAGCGTCCATCAACTGATCGCCATCGGTAATGTTGGCGAAAGTCACATCGCCGGCGCCATCGCTACCTGTGTTGCCGAAGAAGTCGAGGGAACCACTGCCGGCAGAACCGATCGTGTTAATGATCGAAGCATCCATCGGGTCGATGTCGTTGGGTCCATCGTCCAGGATATCTGTGGTGATGGTCGCCTGGGCAGTTTCGCCGTCGTTATCCGTCACCAGGTAGTCAATGGTAATAGGAGCGGTTAGACCTTCGTTATCGCTGGCGCCGCCGGTCGGGCTCACTACCGCTTCATACTGAACGAAGGTGTAGGTTGCCGTCCCCGCGGTCGGATCGGTCGTCGACAGATGCATCGAGAACACAACGTCTTCGATCTCGCCTGTCACAATTCCGTCGCCGACATTTGCCGCGTCGGTAACCGTAACACCAAGCACCAGGCCATCGCTATCGACGAAGAAGTACACCGGCTTGCCGCTCTCCGTCATGGTGAGGTCGGTCACCAAGGTCGCGTCGACCAAGGCATCGAGCGCGAGGTTCGCCAACGGTCCATCGTCGGCTCCGACATCGAACGTCAGTGTTTGCGTCACTGCGCCAATCGCGGTGAGCGAAAGCCCACCAGCGGCAGTACCAGCTGCAGCCACCAAGGGGGCCGGCGCGGCAATGTCGGCGTCCTGTAGACCGGCTGTTTCATCGTGCGCCACCGGTGCCGGCGTCTCCGCCGACGGCACGTCGTTGCCGTCGAGGATCGTACCCAGTCCCTCATCACCAGTGATGCCTTCGGCTGTTACACCGTCCACCGTCAACGTGCCGTCCAGAGCTTCGACCGTCAGGGTCTCAGTGCCTTCGGCGCCATCAAACGCGGTCGTCGAAAGGACTATCGTCCCTTCCCAAACACCATCGACAGTCTCCGTCAGCGTGACCGAAGTCGGTAGCACGCCATAGTCGGCCGCATCCGTCTCAATGTCGGTCCATACCAGCGGAACCACCACCGTCTCGCCGCCGTCCAGCGAGCCGCTGGTCAGGGTCATCGTCACCGCAAACGACAAATTGTCGCCTTCAGTCACGGTGGAGTCGCCGATGACAATCGTGCCGTTCAGGTCGGTGATCGTGCCTTCGCCAAGCCCGTCGCCGATCGATACACTGACATTGTCGGTACCGGTCAACGTCACTTCGACGCTCTCCGGGGTCACCTCAACATCGGCGTCGTCGAGCACCGGCAGGACGATGGTCGCGCTGTCCGAACCGTTCGGGATCACAACCGTGAATACCGGACCGCCCGTCAAGCCGGACGTGTCGTAATCGGTTCCGGCTGTCGCCACGCCACCCAGCGTATAGGACACTGTGATATCGCCGCCCGTGGTGTTGGTCTCGCTCAGCGATACCGTGAAGGTCAGCGAGTCCGAACCCGGCAGGGACGGATCCTCAAACGCGTTTCCGCCGCTGATCACTGCATCGTCAACCGATACCGTGATCGATTCGGTGATTGTGCCCGTGGCATCGTCACCGGTGATACCCTCGGCCACCACGCCATCAACCTCGGTCGTGCCGTCTGAAGCTGTAACCGTCAGCGTCTCATCACCCTCAAGCCCATCACCCGACACCGTGGTAAGCGTCAGATCGGCCGTAGCAAACAGGCCTGTACCATCTACCGTCAGAATGATCGAAGAAGGCAGTCCGCCAACAAAGTCCGATCCGTCGGCCGTGCCGCCATAGTTCAAGAACACTTCAATTGACGAACCCGGCGCCAGCTCACCGCTGGTGATATCCATCGACACCGTGTAAACCAGATCAGCACCTTCCGATACCGTACCCGCATCATCAATGGTGATCGCACCGTTCAGGTCGGTGATCGTGCCTTCGCCAAGCCCGTCGCCGATCGATACACTGACATTGTCGGTACCGGTCAACGTCACTTCGACGCTCTCC
>JABDJY010000300.1 GCA_013003285.1 Alphaproteobacteria bacterium
GGCTCCACCGGCTCGGTCGTGCCCCTGTTCGAGAAACAGCTGGCCCGCGGCGGACCCCTCACCGTCACCGACCCCAACATCACGCGCTATTTCATGACCCCCCACGAGGCGGTCGAACTGGTGCTGCAGGCGTCGGCGATGGGTGTGGTTGACCGGGAAGCCGCCGGCGGCATTTTCGTCCTCGATATGGGCGAACCGGTTCGCATTGTCGAATTGGCGGAACAGATGATCCGCCTCGCCGGCAAACGCCCCCATGAGGATATCGAGATCGAGTTCACCGGGTTGCGGCCCGGTGAGAAGCTCCACGAGGAATTATTCCACGACACCGAGGCCACCCAACCCACATCGAACGCGGCGCTCCGCCTGGCGGCCCCCCGCACGGCGGACCGTGCGGCGCTGGCCCAATCGATCGACCAACTGACCGCCGCGGCGCGTGACACCAACGATGGCGAGTGCCGTGCCGCCTTGCAGCGCTTGGTGCCGGAATATGTCGCCGACCGCGCGCCTGACATCATCGCCGCGAAGTAAATCAACCCTAGCAGAGAGTAAGCTTAACCGTGCCAACAGTGACCGATTCGCCCATTAAACGCGCCCTCATTTCCGTTTCCGACAAGACCGACCTCATAGAGCTCGGACAAGCGCTGACGCGCCACGACATCGAGATATTATCGACCGGCGGATCGGCGCAGGCCCTGCGCGACGCCGGTGTTCCGGTCACCGATGTGGCCGATCACACCGGTTTTCCTGAAATCATGGGCGGGCGGGTGAAGACCCTGCATCCGAAAATTCATGGCGGCATTCTGTCGCGCCGCGGCCATGACGGCGACGAAGCGGCCATGGCAGAGCATGATATCGACGCCATCGATCTGGTGATCATCAATCTTTATCCGTTCGAACAGACGGTCGCAGCCGGAAACGATTACGACACCTGCGTGGAGAATATCGACATTGGCGGCCCGGCGATGATCCGCGCGGCGGCCAAGAACCACGCCGCCGTCACAACCATCACCGACCCGGGCGATTATGGGGATGTGATCGCGGCTCTAGACGCCAACAACGGATCGACCACCCAGGACTACCGCGCCCGCATGGCCGCCAAGGCCTATGCCCGCACCGCGGCCTATGACAGCGCCATCACCAGCTGGCTTAGCGGCGAACTCGGCGGTGAGCTACCCAACGGGTTCGCCACCGGCGGCGCCCGCAAGCAGGTGTTGCGCTATGGCGAGAACCCGCACCAGCGGGCCGCCCTATATATCGGCGGGCCCAGCCGGCCCGGCGTGGCCACGGCCGAGCAGATCCAAGGCAAGGAGCTGAGTTACAATAACCTGGGCGACGCCGACGCCGCGTTCGAGTTGATCGCCGAATTCAACCAACCGTCGATAGCGGTGATCAAACACGCCAATCCCTGCGGTGTGGCCACCGACAGCGATTTAGTCGCCGCCTATCGCGCAGCGGTAGCATGCGATCCGGTGAGTGCCTTCGGCGGCATTGTAGCGTCCAACCGCCCCTTGGATGCAGCACTGGCCGAGGCCATCACCGAAATTTTCACCGAGGTGGTCATCGCCCCCGACGCCGACGAGGGCGCGCGGGCGGTCTTCGCGTCGAAAGAGAATTTGCGGCTTCTGCTGACCGGTTCCATGCCCGATCCGGCAACCACGGGGCTGCTCGCCAAGCCCATCGCCGGCGGATTGCTGGTGCAGGACCGCGATACCGGCCACATCACCGCCGACGATCTGAAGTTGGTCACCAAGCGCCAACCCAGCGACGCGGAGCTGGCGGATCTGTTGTTCGCCTTTACCGTCTGCAAGCACGTTAAGTCGAACGCTATTATTTATGTCCGCGATGGCGCCACGGTCGGCATCGGCGCCGGCCAGATGAGCCGGGTGGATTCGGCGCGGATCGCAGCCTGGAAGGCGATCGCTGCCGCCGAAGCCGCTGGCGGTGGCGACCCTAAAACCAAAGGCTCGGCGGTGGCCTCAGACGCGTTCTTCCCGTTCCCGGACGGGTTATTGGCGACGGTGGAAGCCGGCGCCACTTCGGTAATCCAACCTGGCGGCTCGGTGCGCGACGATGAGGTTATCGCCGCCGCCGACGAAGCCGGCATCGCCATGGTGATGACCGGCATGCGCCATTTCCGGCATTAGGAGACCTGCGCCATGATCATCACCACGACACCCAGTATCGAGGGCCGCCGCATCGCCGAGTATCTCGGCGTGTGTTCGGGCGAAGCCGTGGTCGGCGCCAACATCTTCCGCGATCTGTTCGCCTCGGTCCGCGACGTCGTCGGCGGCCGCTCGGGCAGTTATGAGAAAGTCCTCGCCGATGCGCGTCAGATGGCCCTCGACCATCTGGAAGATCAAGCCGCCACACGCGGCGCCGACGCCATTGTCGGGGTCGATCTCGATTACGAGGTCTTGGGTGATAAGGGGTCGATGCTGATGGTGGTCGCGTCAGGCACCGCGGTACGCCTGGGCTAGAGCAGCATCCGACCAAATTGAACCATTCTGGCGGCGCGGATGTGTGACAAGGCCAAGGGATTCGGCGAAGAGCATAGCCGTAGCTATGGTCGAGCCGAAGCCCGCCGGCATTGGCGCAGAGCCGCCCGCCCCCCCCTTTTATCAGAATTGGGGGTTGACGATCGGCGGGCCTCCGCTTTGTCAGACGGCTTGCCCGATGCTCCGCATCGGGCCGCGCCGTCTTCCGCGCGGCTGCCGCCCCGATCGTCAACAGAATTGATTCAATTTGGTCGGATACTGCTCTAGCTAGTAAAGCGTTCCGGCTTATCAGGCTCGCGGACGGTCAGCAGCAACAACCCGCCGATCACCAGGAACGGGATCACGGTCGCCAGCGCAAGCCGCTGACTGCCATAGGACAGCGCGACCAAACCGACCAACCAGGGTCCGATAAACGCCGTGGCCTTGCCCGATAGGGCAAACAATCCGAACATTTCGCTTTCCATGCCCGGCGGCGTCATGCGCGCCATCATCGAACGGCTCGCCGATTGCACCGGGCCGAAGAAGATCCCCAAAGCGGAACCCAATATCCAGAACCACAGGGTGGTCTGCACCAATAATAGCGGCACCCCGATGGCGACGATAAAGAAAAGCCCGATCAGAATCGTCGGTTTGGCGCCGATCTTGTCGTCGATCCAGCCAAAGGCGAAGGCGCCGGCACCGGCAGTTGCGTTGAGCACCAGACCAAAGGTGATGACTTCCGGAACCGACATGCCGAAGGTGCCTGCCGCATAGATGCCCCCAAAGGCAAACAGCGTATTGATGCCGTCGGTAAAAATCATCCGCGCCAGGAGGAACCGCGCAAGCTGACCGTGTTGGGGCAAAGCTCGCAAGGTCCGAGCAAGAACAATAAGTCCCTCGCGAACGGCAGCCATCGCCGGCAGACCCCGGCCTGCCGGATCCGGCGTCCACAAAAACAACGGCAGGCAGAATAGGACCAGCCACAGCGCAACGAGAGGGCCGGCAATGCGAACATTTTCAGCGGCTTCCTTGTCC
>JABDJY010000326.1 GCA_013003285.1 Alphaproteobacteria bacterium
TGATATTTCAGCGCATTGTTGACGACAACAAGGAACAGAAAAAACGAGCACAAGATGACTAGGAAGGCGGTCTGCGAGCCGCCGAAGACAAAATTGTAAAAGCCCAGGACGGACGCGGAAAACGGCGGCCCTTCGCCGCCCAGCGCGCGATTGATGATCTGCTTGGGCACATCGAGCAGCATGAAGCCGACGGGCCACGAGATCACCACGAAGATCAGAATGTAAAGCTGCTGACGCCCGCTGTGCTTGAGGACAAAGCGGTACATGCTGCGGTCCATCCGCTCGGCCACTCGACGTCTCCTTGTTCCCCCCGCGCCCGGTTGGGGCGTCTTTACGAACCTGGTTAGCCTAACCCACCGGAACCGATAAATAAATCGAGAGCGGCAGGTTATCAGTACTCGCAATCGAAGGGTTCTGCGACTACCTCAGTTGTGTAATAGTCTCGCCGCTATCAAGCCCGCCCCTGGAACTGGTGCCTCTATGTCGAACCGCCACAAGCGTATTTTGATCTATAGCCATGATTCCTTCGGCCTCGGTCATCTGCGCCGCTGCCGGGCGATTGCGCATGCCCTGGTGCGTCACGACCCCAATGTGAGCGTGCTCATACTGTCGGGCTCGCCGATTATCGGCAATTTCGAATTTCGCGACCGGGTCGATTTTGTACGCCTGCCGGGCGTGGTGAAACTGAAAAACGGCGAATATGTGCCGCTCAAGCTGCCCATGGCGATCGAAGAGACGGTGGCGCTGCGCGCCGCCATCATTCTGCATACCGCTGAGGCGTTCGATCCCGACGTGTTCATCGTCGATAAAGAACCCCATGGGCTGCGCGGCGAGGTGCTCGAAACCCTCCATATGCTGAAAGCGCGCGGCACGTTCTTGGTTTTGGGCCTGCGCGATATTCTCGATGATCCGCATCTGCTCGGCCCCGAATGGCGCAACAAAAATGTCATGCCGACCCTGGAAAATTTATACGACGAATTATGGGTCTACGGATTGCCGCAAATCTGCAATCCGCTCGACGGTTTGAGCGTGCCGCCTTCGGTACTTCGTAAGATGGTCTATACCGGCTATCTGCGGCGCAACTTGCGCCAAGGCCTGTCCGTGGCAGCCGATTTTCCCTATCTCGACCGGCCCTATATTTTGGTCACCGCGGGCGGTGGCGGCGACGGCGATGTGATGCTCGACTGGGTCTTGCGCGCCTATGAGAACGACCCCGACCTGCCAGTGCCCGGCTTCTTCGTCTTCGGCCCGTTCCTCGACGCCGATCTGCAGGCCTCGTTCAACGCCCGCATCGCGAAACTGCCCAATGTGGATTCGATCATCTTCGACACCCAGCCCGAATCCCTCATCGACAACGCCACGGCGATTGTCGCCATGGGCGGCTACAACACGTTTTGCGAAATCCTGTCCTTCGACAAACGCGCCCTGATCGTGCCGCGCACCACGCCGCGCCTGGAACAATTCATCCGCGCGTCGCGCAGTCAGGAATTCGGGCTGGTGAAAATGCTGGTCAACGATGCGGTCCACGATATCGAGGCCGGCAAGCCCGACTGGCGCCTGATGGCGACGGCCTTGCGCCAACTGCCACAACAGGGCCGGCCGTCGGATGTCATTTTACCCGGCCTGCTCGATGGCCTCGATAACGTCAATCGGCTCACCGACATCGCCATTGCGCGCCGGAGGCGACCCGATAGTGTTGGCGACCGCAGCGCAACCGCGGGAGACGCCAGTCAGCGGGCAACGTGACGGCGGCGATCAACACGCTCTCGGTAACCCGGCCCCAAGACCCCGCGACCGGTATCGTCGGGGTCGTGGTCAAGGGCTATCCGCGCCTATCCGAGACCTTCATCGCGCAGGAACTTTTGGGGCTGGAGGCCCGCGGCCTGCGTTTGCAAATCATATCGCTGCGCCACCCCTACGACCCGACAACCCATCCCATCCATGACGAGATCGCCGCGCCGATCGCCTATCTGCCGGAATATCTCTGGCGCGAACCGCTGCGCGTATTACGCGCTTGGTGGGGCGCCCGACGGCGCACCGGCTATGGCGCCGCACGGGCCAAGTTTTGGCAAGACCTGTGCCGCGACCTGACGCCCAACCGGATCCGCCGTTTCGGTCAGGCCTGCGTGTTGGCCCATGAAAGCGATGCGGAACTGGGGTTTCTCTACGCCCATTTCCTGCACACCCCGGCCTCGGTCGCGCGTTATGCCGCCGCTATGTTGGACGTGCCCTTCGCGGTCTCGGCCCATGCCAAGGACATTTGGACCAGCCCGGCGTGGGAGAAGCGCGAGAAACTGCACGATATGAACTGGCTCACCACCTGCACGGCCAGCGGCGCCGATCATCTGCGCGCTCTTGCCGACGGCCATGAGGCGAAGGTTCATCTGAATTATCACGGCCTCGATCTGGCACGCTTCCCGCCCCATGACAGCCATCGCGAGGGCGACGTGGTGGCGCTCGCCTCGGTCGGCCGGCTGGTCGAAAAGAAGGGCTATGGCGACCTGCTGGACGCGCTGGCGCTACTGCCGCCCGATCTGCCGTGGCGTCTGACCCATATCGGCGGCGGGCCGCTGGCCGCAACCCTGGCGGCGCAAGCCGAGCGACTTGGCTTCACCAGCAAGATCGACTGGCGCGACCGCCAGCCCCAATCGCAGGTCCAGGAACTTCTGCGCCACGCCGATATTTTCATCCTGGCCAGCAAGATCGCCGGTGACGGCGACCGCGACGGCCTGCCCAATGTGCTGATGGAGGCGCAGAGCCAATCTGTGCCGTGCATCGCCACATCGGTGTCGGCGATCCCCGAGCTGATCGATGACGGCGTCACCGGCCGCCTCGTGCCCCCCAGCGACCCGGCCGCCCTGGCCATGGCGATCACCGAATTGGCGCGCGATCCGGCATTGCGTTCGCAACTGGCAGACCGTGCCTTGGAAAAACTACGCGCCGAGTTCCAGATGGACGGCGGCCACGATGCCATCGCCGGCCTGATCGTCTCCTCGATGGTCCCCGCGTTGGTCTCTGCGGCAGCGCCCGGGCAAGCCGCGGTGGGCTGATCATGCGCATCGCCTTCTACGCCCCGATGAAGCCGCCGGACCATCCGGTCCCGTCCGGCGACCGCCAGCTGGCGCGGCTCTTCCAGCGAGCGCTAACCGCGGGCGGGCACCGCTGCGAAGTCGCCTGCCATTTCGTCAGCCGCGACGGGCGCGGCGACCCTGAGCGTCAGGCCCGTCTGCGCGATTTGGGCCAAAAGCTCGCCGCCAAACTGGTGCACCGGTTGCAAGCGCGCCCGGCGGCGGAACAACCGGAAGCCTGGTTCACCTATCACCTCTACCACAAGGCGCCCGACTGGATCGGCCCAACCGTCGCCGCCGCATTGGGTATTCCCTACTACATCGCCGAGGCCTCGACGGCGCCCAAGCGGGCCAACGGTCCCTGGGATATTGGCTATACCGGCGCCAACGACGCCATCGCCAAGGCGGACAGCATTTTCACCGTCAACAGCGACGATTGGGGTTGCCTGGAGGCGCTGATCGGGTCGAACACCTATCACAAGCGGCTGTTTCCCTTTGTCGATTCGACACCCTTCGTGGCGGCGGCGGCGCGGCGCGAGAATATTCGCACCGGCTATGCCTGCCAGTTCGGCTGGCCGGCGGACACGAAATTGCTGCTGGCGGTGGGCATGATGCGCGACGGCGCCAAGCGCCAGTCCTATCACCTGCTGGCGACGGCGCTATCGAAGCTAACCGACCAGGACTGGCGGCTGATTGTCGTCGGCGATGGGCCGTGCCGCGACGAGATTACCCAAGAGCTAGAAAATTCGGCACCCGGCCGCACAACTTTTTTGGGCGAGTTGGGCGAAGGCGACCTGGCCGACGCCTATGCCGCCTGCGACATGCTGGTCTGGCCGGCGGTCGACGAAGCCTTTGGCATGGCCCTGTTGGAAGCCCAGGCCGCGGGGCTGCCCATCGTCGCCAGCAAGCAGCGCGGCGTCCCCGACATCGTCTCATCCGGCGTAACCGGCCTGCTGCCGCCCCCCAACGATACCGACGCCTTCGCCGCCGCGGTGCGCCGCCTGTTGAACGATGACGATTTACGGCAAAATCTTTCGCGGGTCGCGGCGTCGCGGGTGCGCGAACAATATGACGTCCCGCGGGCGGCGGCTGAAATCAACCGCACCCTGCAAAC
>JABDJY010000298.1 GCA_013003285.1 Alphaproteobacteria bacterium
GCCCAATACTGGCCAGAGTTCGCGCAGAATGGCAAAGGCGGCATTCTGGTGCGTCACGTGCAGGGCCACGAGTGCGGGGCGATATTTTCGGATTCAGCGAAACCAGGTGACTGGTTTGACTATCCGGCACAGTGTGCAGCCATCGCGCGTCAGGAGCCCGCTTGGCCACCAGAGACCGCGGGAGCGTACAATACGATCAATATCGGCTTCATACTTGGCGAGGTCGTACGTAACGTCACCGGTAAGACTATCGGCACGTTCATCCGTGAAGAAATATCCGAACCGCTGGGCGCCGACTACAACATTGGTCTGACAAAGGACGAGGTTGACCGGTGCGCCACCATGCACCTCAACCCCGAGAACCAATTTTGGTCCCATGGTGCGACACCGGGTTCGAACCTGCACCGCGCTTGGTCGGGACGCCCCGACCGGCCAGACCTGCTCAATTGTACCGAGATCCGCGAGGGTGAACTGCCGGCGTTTGGCGGGCACGGAAACGCCCGTGGGGTCGCGAAGATCTACGCCATGCTCGCCGGCAATGGTGAGGTCGACGGCGTGCGGTTGCTACAACCGGCCACGGTCGAGCGCGCGTCGCAACTCGTATGGGAAGGTGTGTGCGCCATGACAGGATGGCCCCTGCGCATGGGCCTTGGTTTCGAGCAAAACAGCCCACCCTACATAGCGATGGGCGAGAATATGCGTGCCTTCGGCAAATTGGGATCGGGCGGCGCGCTCGGCTATTGCGACCGGGAACGCAACCTTGCTTTCAGCTATTGCACCAATTTCCAATGCGAAGGCGCGGGTACGGGTGTCCGTTGTCGGTTGCTTAGCGAGGCTGCGGCGGGCGTCGCGCCCAAATGGGATGTGCAAGCAGCAGAGTGACGCCGGCAGGGCTTCGCCCCGTCGATGAACATACCTGAACAATTAACCGCCACCGGGTCGTTCCGGTTGTTACGGCCTAGAAAGCGGCCCGGTAAATGTCGAGGATGTCGGCCTCATTTATGTCGCGCGGGTTGTTGTCGAGCAGGAATTGCATCCCTGTCGCCTTCTTGGCCATGGCCGGCAGATCGTCCTCTCCGATCTTGACGTCGCGCAGCCGCGTGACCAGGCCAATTTTTGTGCGCAACGCGGCGATACGCTCGATCAGCGCCGCGCATAGCGCTTCGGGATCGCCGCCTCCTGCGAGATCGGGGAAGATGTGCGGCGCCAGCTCGGCATACCGCCCCGCCGCCGCCGGAGCGTTAAAGCGCATGACATGGGGCAGCACGAATGCGTTCGACAGGCCGTGCGCAACATGAAAACCGCCGCCGATCGGATGCGCCAACGCGTGCACCGCGGCGACCGGCGCGTTGGCGAAGGCGGTACCGGCGACCATTGCGCCGAGCAACATCGCGCTGCGCGCGTCGCGGTTATCGGGCTCGTGAACAGCGGTCTCGATATTGCGGCCGAGCAGCTTGAGCGCCTCGATTGCGGCGGCGCGCGAGATTGGATTGTTGTTGGGATGGCGCACCGTGTAGCTCTCGATCGCGTGGGTCATCGCATCGATACCGGTTGCGGCCGTGCCAAAGGGTGGCAGGCTAATCGTCAGGTCGGGGTCGAGCAGCGCGATATCGGGCAGCAGGGCGGCCGAGAGCACGCCAATTTTCTGATCGCCCGGTAAGGTGACAATGGCGCTCTTGGTGACTTCCGAGCCGGTCCCAGCCGTGGTCGGCACCAGTACCAGCGGCAGCACGCGGCGGCGGACATTATCCTGCCCCCACATATCGTCGAGCGCTTGGTCGCCGCCCGCCAATGCCGAGACGATCTTGGCGACATCCATCGACGAGCCGCCGCCGAAGCCAACGATATCCGTTACGTCGAATTCGACCGCTATCGCCGCCGCGGCCTCGACCGTGGCGCGCGATGGGTCTTCCTCGACCTCGCCGTAGACCTCGACCGTTGCGCCGCTGTCCTTCAGCGCATCGACCGCCGCAGTGTCGAGCCCGGCCGCGCAGAGGCCGGGATCGGTGATCAGCAGGATGCGATTACCCAGAAGGCTGCCTGCGATCTCGCCCAGCCGGCGAATGCCACCGGGCTCAAACACGATGTGCGGCGTGGTGTGCAGGGTAAAGGCTTGCATGGCATATTCCGTAAAGCCGGTGACTAATGACCGCTGGTCATTTTCGCTTGGCGCATTGGCTGATTTTAGATGTTAGGCATTGCCATCAGCCACCGCAATTGCCGGCGTCTGTATACGTCTGAACGCGCTTACTGGCTGCCGGCGCTTTGGGCTTGTTTCGCCGCCACGCTGCTCTTGAGGCGCGCGATCAGCTCATCGGTCACCAGACTGTCGGTTGGTATGCCGACCTGAAGTTGAAACGCGCTGATCGCGGTGCGGGTTTTGGGGCCCGCATTGCCGTCGGGCTCGCCGACATCGAAGCCTAAGACATTCAGAAGCGTTTGCACTTCTTTGGTGACCGCACGCGCCGCCTCTTCCCTTGCCCGCAAAAATTCGGCCTGACCTTGCGGTTGCCATTCGCGGATACGGCGTTCGGCCTCGTCGATCTCGGTTGCACTCAATTTGGCGAGAAGCGTGTCGCGATCGGTGAGCGTTTTCGTGCCGTCCTGCGCCGCGGCGAGGCTGGCCCATTTATAGGCCTCAACAAAATTTTGCCCAACCCCGAGGCCCTTTTCGAAGGCGAAGCTGAGGCTGTTCTGCGCGTCCGGTTCGCCACGATCTGCCGCCGCCTGGAACCATCGGGCCGCCTCTGCGTAATCGGGGCTGCCGCCGAAACCCTGTTGGTATAATGTGGCGAGTTTAACCTGGGCATCGACATCGCCTGATTCGGCCGATCTCCGCAATTCGACCAACGCCTTGGCCTCTTTTTCGCGCTGGGCTTTCAGGGCGGCGAATTCAATCTGCTGAGCCCGCTTGCCCGGCGCGACAACGGCCTCGACGGGCCAGCCCAGCGCCCTGACGAAATGGACCCGGAATCCGGCGGTATCGACCGAACTGGGACACCAGATCCGGCCCAAGAACCCGCCGGCATTATGGCACGCGGCGCGATCGTCCGACGAATATTCCAGATGGGAAAAAATCACGCCGCCACCGTAAACGACCAGAGCCGATAAGGCGAAAATCTTCAGCGCTTTGTTTCGTGTCATCCTGACCTCGATTCGTGAGATCAGTATAACACCAAAGTGGATCGGATTTGTCTAAAATTTCACGGTTAACGGGTACTGTGCTCAGCGCTATAAGTTACTTACGTCGAGCGGCTTCCAGCTGCGCCAAAAGGGTGTCGATGGCCTGATCATGCTCTTCCGTATGGTGGGCAATGGCCTGAAACGCCGCCGACATTTCCAACAATGTATCGAGGCGCACATGCTGGCCTTCGCGCAGCAGACGCTTGGCCATGCGCAGGGAATGGCCGGGATTGGCGGCCATGCGGTCGGCCAGGGCGCGTGCTTCGTCCATGAGATCGTCCGCCGGCACCACCTTCGAGACCAACCCGCAGGCCAGGGCCTCGACGGCGTCGATCGTGTCGCCGGTAAAGGTCAACTCGGCGGCCTTCGACTGGCCGACCAGGCGCGGCAACAGCCAGGCACCGCCATCGCCGGGAATGATTCCCAGCTTGACGAAGCTTTCGGCGAATTTGGCGCGCTCCGAGGCAATGCGGATATCGCACATGCAGGCCAGGTCGCAGCCCGCGCCGATGGCCGCCCCGTTGACCGCGGCGATGGTCGGCACGTCGAGATCGTACAGGTTCAGCGGGATGTTCTGGATGTCGCGGCGGTAATTGTTGCGCACCTCATAGGCGGTGCCGGCGGAAAGACCTTTGCGGTCGCGCATGTCCTTCACGTTTCCGCCGGCGCTGAAGGCCGATCCGGCGCCGGTCAGGATCACCACCGAGACGCTGTCATCGACCTTGATGCGGGCGCAGGCCTCGACGAAATCGCGATACTGGCCGTGGCCCGATAGCGCGTTGCGTTCGTCCGGCCGGTTCATGGTCAAAGTGACCACTGCGCCGTCCTGCTCATATTGTAGAAAATCGCCCATTTGTCTCTCTCCCAAAAATCGTTGCCCGGCTAGTTAGCACAACGCCGCCACTTCGCTAAACTAGCAATAAGCTGACCGTTGGGCCGGCAAAAGGAGGACCATGCAGGCTTTCAACCTCGATCTGTGCGAACTGCCACCGCAAGCGGCGGCGTTGCGCGAAGATGTGCGGGCGTTTCTCGCCGACTCGCTGGCCGAATTTCCGCCCGCCGGCCGCGCCCGTTCGTGGGTCGGTTTCGATGGTGAATTCAGCCGCAAGCTGGGTGCGCAGGGCTGGCTCGGCATGACCTGGCCCGAACCCTATGGAAGGGCGCGCAGCGCGCTCGAGCGCTATGTGGTCATCGAGGAATTGCTCGCCGCCGGCGCGCCGGTCGCCGCCCACTGGATCGGCGAGCGCCAAAGCGGACCGTTGATCCTGCGCTTCGGTACCGAAGATCAACAGCAGCGCTTGTTGCCGGCCATCGCGGCAGGGGAGAGTTATTTCTGTATCGGCATGAGCGAGCCGGATTCGGGCTCCGATTTGGCGTCGATCCGCACCCGCGGCGTGTGCGGCGATGGCGGCTGGGTGATCAACGGTCAGAAAGTGTGGACCACTTACGCCCATAAATCCCACTACATGATCGCCCTGGTGCGCACCGGCGAGGCCGGCGATGACCGCCATGCCGGCTTCTCCCAATTCATCGTCGATCTCTCCACCCCCGGGGTCACCGTGCGGCCGATCCGCAACATGATCGGCGACGAGGAATTCAACGAGGTGATCTTCGAGGACGTCTTCATCCCCGACGATATGCTGGTGGGCGAGGAAGGCAATGGCTGGCAGCAGGTCATCGCCGAACTGGCCTTCGAGCGCAGCGGGCCCGACCGGTTCTTGAGCAGCTTCCAGTTGATCGTCGAGATGGTCCGCCGGGCGTGCGTGATTGAGGGTGAAACACAGAGCGGTGGCAAGAAAACCGTGATCAGCACCCGGGCGTCTATAGCGATTGGCCGGCTCACCGCTCATCTCATCACATTGCGGCAGATGTCGCTGGCGGTCGCCGCGCAACTCGACGCCGGCGTTCAGCCGGTCGTCGAGGCGACCGTGGTCAAGGATCTCGGGGTTGCCTTCGAGCAGTCGATCCCGGAGATCGCCCACGATCTGTTTGGCGTGTCACCGCGGTTAGACAGCGGCGACGATTTCGAGAAGGCGCTGGCCTATGTGCAGCAGGCCAATGTCTCGTTCTCGCTGCGCGGTGGCACCACGGAAATTCTGCGCGGGGTGATCGCCCGGGGGCTCGGACTGCGATGAACGAGACCCGAACCCTCCTGACTGAGACGTGCAACCGGCTGTTTTCCGATCTGGTGACCGCCGATACGCTGCGTGCCGCCGAAGCCGGTGAATGGCCTGCCGATCTGTGGGCGGCGCTCGAAGAGAATGGGTTGACCCGCCCCCTGGTGCTCGAAGACCAGGGCGGTGTCGGGCTGAACTGGCAGGATACTTTCGCTATCCTCTACGCCGCCGGCTACCACGCCGCGCCGGTACCTCTGGCCGAGACCATCGTTGCCAGCTGGTTGCTGGCGCAGGCGGGTATAGTCGTGCCTGAGGGCGTAATTAGCCTCGTGCCCGACGAACGCGCCCTAAAACTAACAGATGGCGACAGCACGCGGCGGGTTTCTGGTGAAGTCGACAATGTTCCGTGGGGCGCGACCGCAAAGCACCTTCTCGCCGTTGCAGTAGGGGGCAATATTAATAACAAACATTTTTTCCTAATGGATAGGGATAGCGTGTCGGTCGAGCCAAACGTCAATATCGGCCGTGATCCGCGTGAAACGATACGGGTGTTCGCTGCGACGCCAGTAGCAGTTTCGAAGGTCCCGGACGCAATACTTTACGATCCCATTCGTGTGTTCGCGGCACTGGCGCGCTCGGTTCAGATGGCCGGCGCCATCGCCGCGGTGCTCGATCTCTGCGTTCAATATGCCGGCGACCGCGTACAGTTCGGCCGGCCCCTGGCGAAGTTCCAGGCCATCCAGCATCAATTGGCGATATTGGCGACGGAGGCCGCGGCAGCGCAAACGGCTGCGCAATTTGCATGCCGGGCCGTTGATGTTCGTAACGTACAGAGTCTGGCTGTTCATGAGATTGCACCCGCGAAAATCCGCACCGGCGAGGCGGCCGGGAAGGCGGCAGCGATCGGCCATCAAGTGCATGGCGCCATAGGCTTCACCGACGAACATCGATTGCACTATTTGACCCGACGGCTTTGGGCCTGGCGGTCGGAATTTGGAGCGGAAACTTACTGGGCTGAACTTTTGGGCAGCATTGTCACCGTTCGAGGTGCCGACGAACTCTGGCAGCTCATTACGTCAATGCCAGATGATGATTTAGGGAGACCACATGAAAATCATTAGTTACCGGGACTCGAACGGCGAAACATTCGGCGTTGTCGATGCTGCTGGCGGGGTGATCGATATGGGCCGTAAGGGACCCTATCCCACCTTGCGTTCCGTCCTAGAGGCCGATGCTCTGGCGGAAGTCGCCGCCCTGGCCGAAGGCGCCGCGCCGGACACCACTATGGACGCCGTCTCCTTGCTGGCGGTCATGCCCAACCCGGAGAAAATTCTCTGCGCCGGCTTCAACTATAAGGATCATGTGGCGGAGTTCATCGGCGATTTGCCGGACCATATGACGGTGTTTTCGCGCCTGCACAACACGTTGGTCGCCCATGGCGATGCTATCGAACGGCCGCGCGTCTCCGACAATTTCGATTTCGAGGGGGAACTCGCCCTGATCATTGGCCGCGGCGGACGCCATATCGCTGAGGCCGATGTGCTGTCCCATATCGCGGGCTATACCTGTTTCCTCGACGCCAGCGTGCGCGACTATCAGGGCCATTCGGTGACCGCCGGCAAAAACTTCCACCGCACCGGTCCGCTCGGCCCCTGGATGGTGACCGCCGACGAAATCCCCGACCCCACCGCTTTGCAGCTGACCACGCGTTTGAACGGCGCGGTGATGCAGAATTGCACCACCGATCTTATGATCTATCCCATCCCGACCATCGTTTCCTACCTGTCGGACATTACGCCGCTGCGACCCGGCGACGTCATCGCCACGGGGACACCGGCGGGCACCGGCAAAAGCCGGACGCCGAATGTGTGGATGAAGGCGGGCGACACGATCGAGGTGGAAATCTCCGGCATCGGCACCCTGCGCAATACGGTGGTGGATGAGTAGGGCTACACGCTACACGTTCTGATTTAGACGCGCCCCCCCTCCCTAACCCTCCCCCTCGCTGGGGGGAGGGAACGTAGTTGTGGCGCGGATATATTTCCCCCTCCCCCCTTGAGGGGGAGGGATGGGGTGGGGGGTACCCTAAAGACTCCTACCGCAAATCGTCCAGCACGGCTGCGATGGCGTCTATGTGCGCGGCGCCGAAATCGCGTGAGCGTTCGGGCGACCAGCCGAATTCGGGCTCGGGTCGGTCGGCATTGTCCTTGAACGGCATTTCCAGGGTCAGCGACAGGCAGCCGAAGGCCTCGGCCACATAGTTGGCGCACATGGTGAGGTTGCCCTTGCCCGGCGGGCTCGCCGGATAGCCTTGCTCGGTCTGGAATTCCGGGCTGGCGGCCAAGAGCGCCTGGTCGAAATCGGCCTGCAACGCCTTCTGCCGGTCGCTGAGCGAGGGAATACCCATCATGCCGGCGAGGAAATTATAGGGCAGGGCCTCGTCGCCATGCACGTCGAGGCAGATATCGACGCCGGTTTCGTGCATGCGGCTCCGCACCAGGAATACCTCCGGGCTCTTCTCCAGGGTCGGTTCGGCCCATTCGCGATTGAGGTTGGCGCCGGCGGCGTTGGTGCGCAGATGGCCGCGCCGGCTGCCGTCCGGGTTCATGTTGGGGACCAGGTAAAACACCGCCTTGTCGAGGATCGCCTTGGCGCCCGCATCGTCCGGATCGAGCAGCCGGTCGAGGAAACCCTCCATCCACCATTCGGCCATGCTCTCGCCGGGATGCTGGCGCGCGACCGCCCAGCAGATGCGCTTGTCGGGTGCGGGCTCGCCGATCTGCAGCAGATCCATGTCCTGGCCGTCGAGGGTCTTGCCCAGCACCGAAAGCCGCACCAGGGGCGAGGCCTGCACCCGGGCGATCAAATCGCTATGGCGTTCCATGGTGTAGGGCGCGAAATAGGCGAACCAGACCGAATCGTTCCGCGGCGTGTGCTCGATGGTCAGCACGCCGTCCTTGTAGGTGGTCGCCACCCGCCGCCAGTTCTGCCGGTCGTCCGACGCTACGGCGTTATAGCCTTCCCATCCCTTGGTATAGGCGGACTTGCCGGCGTTGGTGATGTGCAGCTTGCAGGCCTGGCCGCGCGCGCCGGTCAGGCGGAAATAGAACCACTGATAAAAATCGGACTGATTGTCTTTGAGAATTTCGAGCCGGATATCGCCGGGACTGTCGGCGGCGCGGCACGCAATGTTGCCGCCATCGAAGGCGCTGCTGATTACCAAGGAACTCATCTACTGACTTTCGGTTAGGGGATAATCTTGTCGTCGCGCAGCCGCTGCATCTGACGGTGGACGCTGGTTTCCGTATCCAGCGTTTTGTGCCAGCCGGCGTTGCGGGTTTTTGTCATGCTCGACATCTGGTCGTAGGCATTACCCAACGCCATGTCGAGATAATCCCAGTTGGTGAGGTCGGCAAGGGTGAAGGGCTGCAAGCCGTGCTGGGCGACGATCTCGGCCCAGACAGGCTCCTTGTCGGCCATCACCGATTGCAGCGGCACGGTCTGCACCGGGCCCACCTCCATGTCGAAGAATTCGGCGATGCGCGGCCAGACCTGATTCCAGCGGAAGAAGTCGCCATTGTTGATGTTGAAGGCATCGTTGGCCGCCGCCGGATCGGTCGCCGCCCAGGCCATGGCTTCGGCGAGCAGGCCGGTGTCGATCATATTGTATAGGCAATCGTAGAAGCCGGGCTTGCCGGGCCAGCGCAGCGGCAGGCCGAGATGTTTGGAGATGGCGGCGTAGAGCACGATGCCGGTCATCAAATTCATCCGCCCTCCGATGGAAAACCCCCAAATGCCGTGGGGGCGCAGCGCCGACCAGGTCCAGGGCTTGCCGGCCTGGCGTTCGACGATCCAATCCTGCTGGGCGTGGTAGAAATTTTCCACCACCGGGCGCGGATCGTCTTCTTTGGCCGGTGTCTTATAGGGGCCGAGATAGCTGCCATACCATTTGGCGCCGTGCATCAGTTGCACATGTTCCAGCCCGCCCGCGACCGGTTCCACCGCGTCCATCAGATTGGCCAGGATTGACACGTTGGGGCCGATCTCCGCCGCCACCGAGGGTTGCGGCGCATAGGCGCAGAAGAACATATGGGTCACGTCGGCGAATTCGCCGGCCTTGTCGGCGCAGTCGGCCGGGTCGAGCAGATCGAGCGAGAGGAACTTGGCGTCGCTCGCATAGTTTGCCGGCCGCCGCGACAGGCCGATGACATCCCAGTCGGAATCGCCCTCCAGATGTTCGATGATGGCGCGTCCGGTGATGCCCAGCGCGCCGGGCACCAATGCGGTTCGTTTAGCCATGATCTGTGTCCCCCACGCTTACGGAATGATCCGGTCGTCGCGCATGCGCTGTAATTGCTGGGTGATGGTGTCTTCGGTGTCGAGGATCTCCTGCCAGCCGGCCTGGCGGATTTTAGTCAGGCTCGACATTTGGTCGAAGCCGTTGGCGAAGGCATAGTCCATAAAGCGCCAGGTGGCGAGATTGTCGATGGTGTAGCGGCGCAGCTGGTATTGCTCGCAAATCTCCGCCCAGACCGGTTCCTGGTTGGCCATCACCGTCTGCAGATGCACCTGTTGCCCCGGTCCCACCTCCATATCGAAGAAGTCGGCGATGCGCGGCCACAGATGGTGCCAGCGGGAGAAATCGCCGTTGGTGATGTTGTAGGCCTCGTTGGCGGCGGCGGGGGCTGTCGCGGCCCACACCATTGCGCGGGCCAGCAGGGCCACATCGACGATTTGGTAGACACTGTCATAAAGCGCCGGGCAGCCGGGGAAGCGCAGCGGCACGCGCGCATGTTTGGAGATCGTCGCGTAGACCGCCAGCGAGGTCAGCATGTTCATCTCGCTGCCGACCGAAAATCCCCACACGCCATGGGGCCGCAGGCCGGACCAGGTCCAGGCCTTGCCCTTCTGGCGTTCGACCAGCCAATCTTGCTGGTCGTAGTAAAAGTTGGGCGGCATGTGGCGCGGATCGTCTTCCTTCGCCGGCGTTTTATAAGGCGCGCCGAACTGCACTCCGTACCATTTGGCGCCCTGCATCAGCTGCACATGCTGCAGGTCGGTCGCGACAGGCTCGATGGTATCGACCAGGTTGGACAGCATCGCCAGATTGGGCGCGACTTCTTCCGCGAAACTCGCCCGCGCCGCATAGGGCGTGAAAAAGATATGTGTGACGCCGGTCAACGCGCCGAGCTTGGCGTTGCAATCGGCCGCATCGAGCAGATCGACGGAGATAAACTCAGCCGTGGTTTCGAAATCCGGCGTCCGCCGCGACAGGCCGATGACGTTCCAGTCGGAATCGTCTTCCAGATGTTCGACCAGGGCGCGGCCGACGACGCCGAGTCCGCCGGCGATAAGCGCAGTTGGCATGGTTGATATGTTCCTTCCCCAGCTAGCCTCTTATCGGGCTTGCGCGATAGTATCGCGATAGTATCAGGGCAAACCGGCGAGCGCGAATAGCGCCGGATCATGAATTTAAAGGGCGGATGATGGCGGATCGTAAACTGAAATACTGGGGTTGGGGCTTTGCCGATGATGGTCTCAGCGCCGACCAGACCACGGCACTGTTGAAGACCTTCGCCGATGGCTTCGACATCCGGCCCACCGCCGAGGGTAAACGGCCCGAAATAGCCGATATTTCGCTCGCCGCGCCGCGTCTCACGCCGCCGGCCAGCCTGGCGAAGATCTGCACCAGCGACGCCTATGAGCGCGTGCTCCACAGTTTCGGTCAGTCCCAGCCGGATTCGATCCGCACT
>JABDJY010000337.1 GCA_013003285.1 Alphaproteobacteria bacterium
AGGTTCGTTTAATCGACGCCCTGCCGCCGGAAATTGTGCGCCTCGATGTGGAAGAGATCGGGCTCCGCCGAGCCGGCGCCCCGGTGCCGGCGCGTAAAACAGAAGATGCTTTCGCCGCGCGTCTGGAAATTGGCGTTGCCATTCCAAAGCAGCTGTTTGTGCGGGGGCGCGGCCTCGATTCCGAATGGCAAGGCAACTTGCGGGTCTTCGGCACCACCGCCGACGCTGAGGTGACCGGACAACTCTCGGCGGTACGCGGCCAGTTCTCGTTCGCCGGCAAGACGTTCAAGCTGGCGAAAGGCGTCATCGAGATCGATGAGCGTGACGGCGAATTTGTCGCACTCCTGGACGTGCAGACCGAGTTCACCGACGATGATTTTGTCGCCAATGTGAATGTCACCGGACCGGCGACCAAACCGGAAATTGGTCTGACCTCTACCCCGGAACTGCCGCGTGACGAAGTTCTTGCACGTATTTTGTTCGGCCGCGGCACCGGACAGCTGAGCCCCATCGAGGCCTTGCAGCTCGCTGAGGCGGCGGCGACTTTGTCTGGCGTCGGGGGATCTTCGGCGGGTCTTCTCGATAAAGTCAGGTCGACGCTGGGGGTCGATGTGTTGCAGGTCGACGCCGGCGAAGGCGATGCCGGCCCGTCGGTGCGGGCGGGCAAATATGTTGCCGAGGGCGTGTTCGTCGGCGCCAAGCAGGGCGCCGGTCCCGGCGCGTCGGCGGCAACGGTCGAGATCGAACTGACTCCCAATATCAGCCTCGAAAGCGAGGTCGGTCAGACCGGCCGAAGCCGCGCCGGGGTTAATTGGCAGTTCAACTACTGAACGTGGCGCGGGTATAGATTAATCTTACAAACAGCAAAATGAATACGGCCCAGTACCGGGTCGAAGTCGGAAAAGGATAAGCGCCATGCAATGGCTGATTGAACGAACCAAGGTGATTTGGCAGGAGGCCATAACGCTTCTGAGTAGTCCGGAATTCTATGCTCAAATCGGCATTGTTCTGGTTGCGCTGGTCCTTGCCTGGGCACTCGCGGCTTATTGTAAGGCCCGCGTGAAAGTCTTCCGTGACGCTCCAAAACCGGGCGCCCTTTACGAAATGCGGACAAGGTTGCATAGCGTCCGCGAACTCTTGGTGCCGGTGATAGCCGCCATCATTTTCGGTATCGCCACACCCCTCAGCGCAGCGACAATCGGCGTCGACTGGCTGGTGCGGGCGGCGCAGGGCGCAGCATTCATTATCCTGGTCTACCGGTTGGCCGGTCATTTCATAAAAAACACGACGATCATCTTCATCCTTAAATGGATTGGCGTTCCCATCGCGCTGCTTTTCACGGTCGGACTGTTGGACAATGCCATCGCGTATTTGGACAGTATTTCACTTGAGATCGGCAATATCCGCCTCAGTCTCTACGCAGTATTACGCACCTTCGTTTTTGGCGCAGTTCTGTTCTGGTTCGGCCGTGTCTCGAACTCTGCTGGGCAGCGCATCATCCGCACCCAATCAGCGCTCGATGTGAGCACCCGCGAGGTTGTCGCCAAATTATTCGAGATCGGCATTTTCGTGCTGATGTTCCTTCTGTTGATGAACGTCATGGGCATTGATCTGACGGCGCTGGCGGTGTTCGGCGGCGCCCTGGGCGTGGGGCTCGGTTTCGGGTTACAGCAGATCGCGTCGAACTTTATCTCCGGCCTCATCATCCTGCTCGATCGTACTATTACCATCGGCGACTATATCGAGCTGGAGGATGGCCGCACCGGCACCCTGCGCGAACTCACCATGCGTTCAGCGACCTTGGAGACCTATGATGGCAAGGACATCATGGTGCCCAATGAGCGCTTTATCACCACGGCCTTTACCAACTGGACCCACAACAATCAGAAGCAGCGCTACCCGCTGCATTTTCAGGTTGCCTACAAGACCGACCTCGAGAAGATGTTTGAGATTGTGCGTGAAACCGTCGCCAGCCATCCCAAAGTACTGAGCGGCGACGACCTCCCTGTCGCCGAACGGCCTGACGCTGAAATTGAGAGTTTCGGTGATTCCGGTATTAACATTCTTGTCGAGTTTTGGATGGAAGGCATCGATGACGGCGACTACCGGGTCGGCGGTGACCTGCTAATGATGATCTGGACGGCGCTCAAAGCCAACGACATCGAAATTCCGTTCCCGCAACGCGAAATCAAAGTGTTGGGCGATGTGAAGACATCCTGACCGTTCGGGATTTTTATTGGATCTCGGCGATCACATTATTTGTCGATATTGGAATAATTAGCACACACTATTGGGGTCATAATGCCACACCTATGGCGATTTCTAGCCTGGCTTGAAAGTCGGATAGCGAAGTTCCTGATACTTATTATCCTCGCCGCGATAATAGTCGCCGGTTGGGGAGGCTATCTCGACGGCGTCAGAGAAATTTTAAGCGCGCAACGCTTTACCTTCGCATTTGGCGACCTGTCTTTTTCGGCTTGGACAGCTCTGCGCGCGAGCGTGGCCGTTGTGTTCCTATTCTGGATCGCCACCATAATATCAAGTAGTGGCGCGAAGCATCTCCGGAAAATTGAACAGCTTCGGTCGAGTAATCGCGCCCTCTTGATCAAGGCCTTCCAGACGGCTGTCTACTTTCTCCTGTTTTTGATATTGCTCGATGTACTCGGTATCGACCTGACCGCCCTTGCGGTACTTGGCGGCGGACTTGGGATTGGCATCGGCTTTGGGTTGCAGAAGATCGCCGGTAATTTTGTTAGCGGGCTCATTTTACTGTTCGAGAAATCTGTAGAAGAAGGAGACTTGATCGAACTCAACAATGGGGTCTATGGGTTTGCGCGTAATACGGGCGCTCGCTACACATTGGTGGAGTCATTCGACGGTCGCGAAATAATGGTTCCCAATGAAGATTTTATCGTAAATAGGGTTATCAACTGGACCTACTCTAACCCGCAAGGTCGGGTGGAGATTCCGCTCGGCGTGAGTTACGGCTCGGATATTGAGTTGGCCCGGGAGCTCATTTTGGAGGCTGCGCGATCCCACGAAAGATGCAGCAAAGATCCGGAACCGCAATGTTATCTGCGCGAATTCGGCGATAGCTCCGTGAATTTCCTACTGCTGTTCTGGGTCGACGATGTCACAGAAGGTCGCTACGAGCCGCAAAGCGACGTCATGCGAACCATCTGGAAGAGTTTCAAAGAGCGTGGCATCACCATCCCATTCCCGCAGCGCGACCTTCATATGATTGAGCCAAAGCAATAAGCGAAAGTTGGCTTACGTTTCACTAGGAAATTCCAATAAAGAAGCTAGTCACAACAGAGCTCATAATACTGTCCATGCGAAAATCGCGAAGCTGAACTCACGGGTATGGTTTCGGTTTTCGCCGCGATATCAGGCTGTTTTGGCGTTTGAACAACTAAAAATCTGGCGCTTTGAATGGATTTTAGGGGGCCGCGAATTTCACTAAAATCTTGTATATGGT
>JABDJY010000351.1 GCA_013003285.1 Alphaproteobacteria bacterium
CGTCGAAGGCGATCCGCAAGGCGGCGTCGACGGTGGCGGCGACGTCGGCCGGAGCGTCGACGCGGTGGACCAGCAGCCCGGACAAGCGCAGCACCTCGGGTGTGGTTTGTCCCATTTGGACCTGCCACGGATTGAACTCGCCCCACTCGCCGCGCATGGTCACCAGGGTCACGAAGGGCAGCCGGCAGGCGCTGAGCAGCGAGAACATGTTGACGCAATTGCCGACGCCGCTCGACTGCATGAGCATCACGCCCCGGTCGCCGCCCAGCCAGGCGCCGGCCAAATGGGCGACGCCTTCCTCTTCGGTGCTCAATACCACCGCGTGCATGTCCGGGTCGGCGTGGCAGCGGTCGATCAGTCTCGAGTGGCCGGCATCGGGCACATAGACCACCTGACGGATCGTGTTGGCGCGAAACGATTCGTAGACGCCGTCGCGCCAATCAGCGGGATCGATGGCCGGTAAGGCTGTGGATTGGGTCAGGGTCATGGGTCGAGTTTGTGAGGGCGTTAACCCGCCGTCAAGCGCTGCGGCCTTGCCACTCTCCCGTGCCGCTGCCTTTATCGTGGTGCTTTGACGCGAATCCCATTTCTTTCATAAGGTTACGCCAGCGCGGTGTCATGGCGCGTGATTGAAACGGGGGCCGAAATGTTAGGTACAATTATTGTTTGGGTTATTCTGGGGCTAATCGCGGGCTTCTTAGCCAAGTTCATCATGCCAGGCGATGATCCCGGTGGTTTGGTTGTCACTATAATCATCGGCATCGCCGGCGGTGTTATTGGCGGCTTTATCGGCAGGCTTTTGGACATTGGCGATGTAACTGGCATCAACTTCGTCAGCGTTATCCTCGCCGTGGTCGGTGCCGTCGTTCTGCTCTTCGCCTATCGCATGATTAAAAAGAAATCCGCCTAGCTAATAGAGTGGTCAATTTGCCTTTGTTGAGACGATTGACCGCTTCTTGTTAAAGCCCAACGCAGGGTTGCGGACGCGGGGCGGTGCCGCTATGGCGGTGCTGAAATGACGTTCGCGCGGCCATGACCGAATCCGATAAAGCCGAGCCTTCGCGGGCCGGGCTATGGTTGATCCTATTGGTCACCATCGCCGTGCAGGTTCTGGCGACCTTCACCACATTGTCGCTTGCCGCCATTGCGCCCGATGTGGCGTCCGGCATCGGCGTGTCGCCGGAACTCGTTGGCTTTCAGGTGAGCCTGATTTATCTGGGCGCCGCGGTGATGTCGACCGTGGCAGGGTTTCAGTTGCGCCGATGGGGGCCGGTGCGGATTAGCCAGGCCAGTTTGATGTTTTGCGCGGTTGGCGCCGCGTTGGCGATTGTGCCGTCGGTTGCCGTCATTGCCGTCGGGTCGCTCATCATCGGTTTCGGTTACGGCATGACCAACCCCGCGGCCTCCGAGTTGTTGCTGCGGTTGATGCCGCCGGAGCGTCGTAATCTGATCTTTTCCATCAAGCAGACCGGCGTGCCGATCGGCGGGGTTCTGGCCGGGCTAACCGCGCCATCGATCAGCCAAAATTTCGGTTGGCAATGGGCGCCGGCCGTCGCCGCCATATCATGTTTCTTATTGATCTTGGTGATGCAGCCGCTGCGCGCCGCATGGGACGCCGACCGCGACCCGACCGCGCGGTTCAGCGAACGGCCCTTCGACGCATTGACCGTGGTGTGGAAGTCGCCGCCGCTGCGCTGGTTGTCGATCAGCGGCTTTTTCTATGCCGCGGTGCAATTATCGCTGGCGACCTTCATTGTGACCCTGCTGGTCACCGATGCCGATTTCAGTTTGATCGAAGCGGGTGCCGTCCTCGCGGTTGTCCAGGCCTCTGGCGTTTTCGGGCGAGTCGCCTGGGGCTGGGTCGCCGACAGGCTCGGCCACGGTCTTGTTGTGCTGCTTATCATGGGCGGCGCCTGTGTCACCGGTGGGCTGCTCACCATGGCGGTCTCTGAGGCTTGGGGCACCTTCGCCATCTACCTGCTGTTTACCCTGTTCGGCGTTAACGCGCTGGGCTGGACCGGGGTATTTCAGGTCGAGGCGGCGCGTTATGCCCCGGAGGGTAAGCTGGGCTCGGTGATCGGCGGGATCATTGCGCCGACTTACGGCGGGGTTATTTTCGGTCCGGCGGTGTTCTCCCTGGTGTTTGTCGCGGTCGGTTCCTACACCACGACCTTCGCGCTGGTTGCCCTGTTTGCCGGGTTTGGTATGCTCTCGCTCGCCCTGGTCGGCCGATCCGCAGCCCGTGACCCAAGCGTCTCTGCTCAATTCTAAACCGCTACACACTGTTTTGAGGAAATAATAATATGGAAACCTCTGTTTCGTTTATGTCCGATGGTCTGAAACTCGCCGGCGTCATGCACACGCCCGACGATATGAAGCCTGGCGAGAAACGCGCCGCCCTGCTTGTTCTGCATGGTTTCGGCACCAGCAAGGACGGCTCGACGCCAGAGATCATGGCGAACATGTTCTGCGATTGGGGGTATGTGGCCCTGCGCTTCGATTTCCGCAGTTGCGGCGACAGCGAGGGCGAGCGCGGTCTGGTCCGCTGCCTCGATCAGGTTGAGGACACCAAAAATGCGGTCACCTGGATCGGCGAGCAGGAGGGTATCGACCCGCAACGGATCGGCGTGATCGGCCATAGCTTCGGCGCGGCCGTGGCGGTCTATGCCGGCGGCGTCGATGAACGTATCGCCGCCGTCATCTCATCTTGTGGGTGGGGCGATGGCGACACCAAGTTCCAACTGCAGCATCTTGGTGACGATTGGACCAAATTCACCGATGCCTTGGCCGAGGGTAAACGCCGCCGCGACGCGGGCGAGCCCGATCTACGGATGTCGCGCTGGGACATCGTGCCCATCCCTGAACATCTGCGCGGCAATATGGGCGCAAACGTCATCATGGATTTTCCGTCGGAGACGGCGCAGAGCATGTTCGATTTCCGCGCTAACGATGTTGTTGGCAAAATCGCACCGCGCCCCTTGCTGCTGTTCCATGCCTCCGATGATTCGGTCACACCGACCGATCAGTCGCTGCAATTGTTTGCCCATGCCGGCCAGCCGACCGATTTGCTCCTGCTCTCCGGGGTCGATCATTTTCCGTTTTCGATTGGCAATGACCGGCCACGTACCGCGCTGCTCGATTGGCTGAAGACTTATTTCCCGGCTTAAGGATTATCGATAGCTGGGCTATGCTGGGGGCCGCATAATTAAAAACAATCGGGAGGGACGGTTCGATGGGTTACGAAATCTACACGCCGACGGCGGAAGAATTGGATGCGCGGATCGGGCGGTTCAACGAGCTGAAGCCCATGTCGACGGCCGACGATCTTTCCTGGGTGCCACAGAAAGCCTGGGAGATATTTTTCGCGCAAACCATCAAGGCGGTCATTCTGGAAGACACCAAGAGCCCCTTCGGTAACGACGCGCCGATTATCGGCGCCGAAGGCACGACCATGTTCATTTCCGAAATGCCGCCGGGGCAGGGGCCTTGCCTGCATTCCCATAACAATACCTATGAGACCTTCATGGTGTTGCAGGGCACGATCGAATACCGCATCGGCGAACCCATTGTTCATAAAAGGGTGTTGAACAAATGGGATGTGTTCTCCTGTCCGCCGGGTATCTATCGCGAGTTCAGCAATGTCGGCGACGAGACGGCCTTCCAGCTTACGGTCCTGACCGGCCCGGTCGAGCGCGACGACGTGTCCATGCCCCATTCGGTCAAGGAACGGGTCGCCAATGAATTCGGTGACGATGTGGCCAACGCCTTCGGCGCGCTGATGCCGTTCGATCCGCCAACGGCGTAGAGGGCGGCGTAGAAGATGCCCGTCGTTTCAGCGAACGGAATCCAACAATATTACGAGGTGGCCGGCGACGGTCCGCCCCTGGTGCTGGTCGCCGGCATGGGCGGCACGGCGAATTACTGGGGGGATCAGGTCGACTTCTTTGCCCAGCACTACACGGTGATCACTTACGACCAGCGCGGCACCGGCCGGTCGGATCACACGCCGGTCACGAGCATCGAGCAATTACGCGACGATCTGCTGGCGTTGCTCGATGAGCTTGGGGTCGGGGTGGTCGATTTTATGGGCCATTCGACCGGCGGCAATATTGCCCAGATTGCGGGCATCGAGAACCCGGATCGATTGGCCAAGCTGGTGATCTATGCCAGCACCACCCATGGCGACCATTACCGCTCGAAAGTCTGGCGGGTGCGCCGCTCCATCCTCGAACAGCAGGGCGCCGCGCTGTATGGCGATATGAGCAGCCTGATGCTCTATCCGCCGCGCTGGATCGTCGAGAATGCGGATAAGCTGGAACGCCAACAAGAAGCGCAGATGAAGATGCTGGCGCCGGTCGAGGTGATGACCAGCCGCATCGAGGCGGTGCAGAAATTCGACCGGCGTGATCAGTTAAGCCAGATTTCGACGCCGACCCTGGTAATTTGTTCGAAAGACGACACGCAGACGCCGTCCTATTTCTCTGAATTTCTGGCAGAGAACATACCAACGGCAGAGCTAATCCTCATGGATTATGGCGGGCACGCCTGTTCGCGCACGGTGCCGCAGGAATTCAATGAAATCGTCCTGAACTACTTTCAGAGCTAACCGGAGAGAGACGAATGGCACATCAAGCAATTATCCCCGCCGGGTCGGCGCCGCCGCTGGCACCCTATTCACCGGGCGTGCGGGTCGGCAACACGGTCTATGTGTCGGGTGTGCTGGCGATGGATAGCGACGGCAATATTGTGGGCGAAGGCGATTTTAAGGCGCAGACGCGCCAAGTGCTGGAATCGATCAAGAGCGTGGTCGAGGCGGCGGGTGGCGCTATGAGCGACATCGCGTTCAACCAAATCTTCCTGTCTGACCTGGCCGGTTATGCCGCCATGAATGAGGTCTATGCGGAATATTTTCCGAGCAACCCGCCGGCGCGTTATTGCATCAAGGCCGAGTTGGTGAAGCCGGAATTTCTGGTCGAAATATCCTCGACCGCGCATATTGGCTAGGTCTGGGTCACCGCTGCCGTAGTCCGGCGAGACCGGCGGCGGTGAGGGCGCCGACAACGATCAGCGCGCCGACGATCTGCAGCGGCGCGAGAAGCTCGCCGAGGAACAGAAACGCGGCGAACATGGTGAACAGCGGCTCCACATAGGAATAGAGCGTTGCTTTTGCCGGTCCGATCATGGCGATCGCGGCGAAATAACCGATGATGCCGCAGGCGTAGAAAATCGACGTCCCGACAATGCCGACCCAGCCACTGGTCGATTGCGGCAATTGCAGGTCGCTGCGGATCAGGCTGAAGGTAATAAAGACGACTGCCGCGGTGGCCATCATATAAAAGGTCACCTGGCGCGAATCGCCGTTGCGAATCAAACGGCTGCTGACAGCCGAGACGACAGCCAGCCCCAATCCACCCAGCAACGCGTAAACAATGCCGATGACCGCGAGCTTTTCGGCGTTGACGCCGAGTGTCAGCGCCAGGCCGGCAAAGGCGACGATGGCGGCGGCGATGGTTATGGTGGTGAGTTTCTCCCAGCCCATGACGGCCACGATCAGGCTGGTGAACAGGGGAAACAGGAAAAAGATCAGCACCGCTAAGGATACCGACAGGATCTCGATAGCGTTCAGAATCGAGAATGAAAACGCGGCGGTGATCAACCCCAGACCGATCGCCGCGATGGTGTCGGCTTTGGACAGGGTGAAGCGGATGCCGGTGAACCATAGGACAATTGCCAGCACGACCGTCGGTACGATAAAGCGCGCGGTGGCGACCGTTAGCGGGTCGCTACCGTTCTGATAGGCGAGGCCGGCCATGCTGTTGGTCAGGGCGAAACTAACCGTGAAACCCAGGACGAGTGCGATCGCCAAATATAGGCGGCGTTCCATTTATCGTTTCCCCCGATTATTTTGGCCTACTCAAACACAAAGGCCCGCCACGTTGCACGAGATCATTTTCCATATGGCGCCGTGTGTCGTAACGTTAGTGTGTCGAACACCACCAACGAAGTGGACTACGCCATGTCATCCGAACCGCTGATTTATCTTAACGGTGCTATCGCCGAGGCCGCCGATGCCCGCATCTCGCCATTCGACCGCGGCTTCTTGTGGGGCGATGGTGTGTACGAGATCACGCCCAGTTTCGACGGCCAGCTTTATCGGTTGGGGGATCACCTGGACCGGCTCTACCGTTCGCTGCGCTATGTGCGCATCGACCCGGGCATGGATCAGGTGGCGATGGAAGCCGCGACGATGGAAACCTTGGCGGCGAACGCATCGCGGCTCGAATCCGGCGGCATGTATCGTGTCGGGCACTGGGTTACCCGCGGCGTCGACACCAATTCCATGAGCGCGCTGGCCGCCGGACCGGCCACCGTGATGATCTTCTTCCGCAAGGTCGATGTGGCGACCATCGCCCGAAACCAGGCCAATGGCCTGCGCCTCTCGGTTTCCGCGACCCGCCGCAATCCTCCCGAATGTATCGAGGCGCGGGCCAAGGTCACCAGCAAGATGAACCAAATCCTGGCCGAACTCGATGCGGCCTCGAACGACTCGCTGTCGCTGATGCTCGATATCCACGGCAATGTGGCCGAGAACTCGACCGCCAACTTCTTCATTGCGCGTAACGGAACGCTTATGACCCCGCCGGAGGGTAATATTCTCGAAGGGGTGACCCGCAAGGTGGTGTTCGAACTGTGCGAACGCCTCGATATTCCGGTCGAGGAACGTCTCTTCACCATGTACGACGTGTCCCAGGCCGACGAATGCTTCCTGACATCAAGTGCGATCTGCGCCATGCCGGTGCGTGAAATCGACAGTTTCCGGCCGCGCGCGGCGCTGCCCGGGCCGATCACCAGCCGGTTGATCGCGGCGTTTGCCGCCGACACCGGCTTCGACTTCACGAAATTGCAACAGGCAGCGTAGGAACATTTGCGACCGGGTGTGCCGCTAAGGCATCACCCGGTCGCATAACGATTCTAGATGGTTAGGCTTTTGCTTCGACAGCCAGGTTGAGCAGCCGCGCGGCGTTGCCGCCCCACACCAGCGCCTTATCGTCTTCCGACAGGCCCTGCACCGAATCCACATGGCCGACCGGGTCGGTCTCCGCCATGTCGTAGGGATAGTCGGTGCCCATCAGGATATGGTCGGGGCCCCAGGCTTCGATCAGGTGGCGTAATTGCATTTCGGTGAACACGACGGTGTCGAAATGCAGTTTCTTCAGATAGTGCGACGGTAGGTTGGGCAGATCGCCACGCACGTCTTCGCGCGTCGGGTAGGGGTGATCGAATCGGCCCCAATAGCCCGGCAGATAACCGCCGCCATGGGCGATGCAGACCTTTAGATTGGGATGGCGCTCCAAATAACCGTCGAAAACCAGATGGCCGATGGCCAGGGCCGACTCCAACGGGTGGCCGATCAAATTGGTAAAATAGTGATCTTTCATCCGGTTGCCTTCGGTGGTGCCGACCGGGTGCATGAAAATCAGCATGTCGAGCTCTTCGACCTTGGCGAAGAACTTTTCCAGCCCGATTCGGGTCAGTTCCTTACCGCCGACATTGGTGCCAATCTCGACGCCGCGCATGCCATGCTCCTTATGGCAGCGCTCCAGTTCGGCGACAGCCAATTCCGGGGCCTGTAGCGGGACGGTACACATGGGAATGAGGCGGTCCGGGTATTTGGCGCCGAGTTCGGCCATATGGTCATTGGTGTAAACCGCCGTCTCTCGGCCCAGTTCCGGGTCAGCCCAATAGCAATAATGCCAAGGCGCCGGCGAGATTGCCTGCATATCGACGCCGCTGGCGTCCATATCGGCGATTCGCAGCTCCGGCTGGGTCAGCTTGGGCATGAGGATTTCGTTCTGCTCGACATTAAGACCGCGGGTCAGATCGCTGGCGAAATGGATCGCCGGCACGTCTTCCGCGGTCCAGTGCCCTTCGGCCATGGCG
>JABDJY010000354.1 GCA_013003285.1 Alphaproteobacteria bacterium
GCGTGTGCGTACTCCCATCAAGGCCACGGCCCGCGTGCCGATCAGACAGGCCGGATACATATGAGCGACTTCCGTTATCCCTCTATATCTCGATTGCAATTAGCAGCCGGTCCATACATATGGGTCATGTCCGGTCGTGGTCACTCGGGGCAATTCAGGGCAATTGTACGCCCGACAACAGACGTCATCGCTCGAAAAGCAGACATCATCAAATCCGAGACCGGTTTACATTCGTTGGGCGGGAACACACCCAACCTAGCGCGACTTCTTCCAGCCGGCCTTGCGGGCTTCCTCTTCGGTGCAGAACCAGCGTTCGCCGAGGGCGGTGTCGATGCGCGCGGTTCTGTATAACTGCCCGCCCGGCACGTGATAGACGCGCTTGCCGCCGCGGGTAATGTTTCCCTTGATGGGGCAAACGCCTTCTTCGAAAACCCTCTCGCGGGTGAGGCGTTTGCCGCGCCGCCAGTCCCAGGGCAGGACAAAGTAGCCACGCCACAGCCCCAGTTTTGCTTTCGCGGCTTTTTTCTCCCGGCGTACATATTTGTTGGCGGATTGGCGAAAGGCCAGCGCCATGCCCTGGCTCACCATCCAGCCATTCAAATCATCGCCGCCGGCACTGCAAATGGCGAGCATATCTCCCTGCTGATCGGTAGCTTTCGGTTCGCAGGTCACGGTCTGTTGTCCGATATGCGCCGCCAACGCCGCCGCGGCCTGCTCTCCGCAGGGCACTTCTTTGCCGCCCACGGCGCAGGTCTGCGCGTCCTCCGGCGCGTCGATGGCGAAAAGGCTGATGCGTTGGCCGTGGACCTCAATGGTATCGCCGTCGACGACCGACGCCGGGCCGGTGATCGGATCGGCGGCGTTGGCGTCGCTGGCGGCGATAGGCAGGAGCGCGAGGAGGGGGACGAGGAGGATCAACGAACGCGTCATGGAAAATCCTGCGGGGGGCGAGGGAGGCTGCGATGGGGCCTATGATTATAAGGGTGATTTTGTGCTTTGTCGTATCCGGTCTCAAGGCTAGCTTTAGAAACAACTCACCGCATAACAAATAAGGAGGCGCTGACATGGCGCTGTTACCCATCATATCCGACGCGGAAGCGGGGCCGGCGGCCAAGACCCTGTTCGACCATTCCACAAAGATGTTCGGCCGGGTCGCCAACGCCATGCGGGTGGCGGCGCACTCGCCGAAACTGGCGCAAGCGATTTACGGCTTCATGATCGCCGCGCTGCGCCAGGAAGTCACCGGCATCCTCGACAAGCGCACCAAGACGCTGGTGATCCTCAAGACCTCCATGCTGAACGGCTGCAAATACTGAATCAGTCACAATGTAACGCTCGGTCGAGGGTTAGGTTTTGACGACGAATTGATTGCCGCCATCGAGGGCGATTTCCAGGCCTCGGATCTGTTCACGCCGGCCGAGAAGGCGGCGATCAAATGGGCCGAGGTGGTGACGGAAAAGACCTATCGCGGCGAGAACCCGCAGGCCATGCCGGAATTGAAGGCGCATTATAGCGACGCCCAGATCGTCGAGATCACCATGGTGTCGTGCACCTTCAATTTCTGGAACCGCTTCACCGACAGTCTGCAGATCGACATCGAGGAAGCGCCGGTGATGGACCGGTTCACCAAGTCGGCGACCATCGACCCGGCCGACTATGTCGCCTTCATGTGCGATTGCTGGTGGAACAAGCCAGGGGCGGCTGAGGCCGCGAACGCGGCGGAGTAGCTCTACCGTCTGCCCATGGGCAGACCGTATGCTGAAAAACGGTGGGCGATAGACTGGGATCAGCTATCGTCGGCGGTGGCGCTGTTCGGCGGTGCGTTGGCGCTGCCTTCGCGCTCGGCGGCTTTTTCCGCCTGGATCCGATCGTAGATCTCTTGCCGGTAGACGCTGACATCGGACGGGAAGGTCAGGCCCAGCTTGATCGATTTGCCCCGGACATCGACGACCGTGATCTCGATATCGTCGTTGATGATGATGGTCTCGCCGATCTTGCGCGTGAGATAGAGCATGTTCCTGCTATGGGTCCGGCGATCAAAAGTGGCGAAAACGAAGGTATTTGTTGCGTTTCGCGGTGATCGCCCGGCCGATCCTCCCTGGTTCGTCGCGCGCAGTCTATCGCGCTTTACCTTTTGTTAATAGCCGGACGTGATACTGGCGAAGTTAAGACAAATTTTCGATAAATTGTTTGCGATTGCCCGCAGACGGCGTGGGCGGAACGGCACGGATGGATTTTAACAACGTCCCCATAATGCAGATGATGACCAAGAAGATGGCTTGGTTGTCGCATCGCACCGAAGTTATCGCGCAAAACGTCTCCAATGCGGATACGCCGAAATACAATGCGCGTGACCTGAAGCCCGTGGATTTCCGCGAATTGGTGTCGCGCGAGGCCGGTCCGAGAAATGGCGGCCCGCGGCTGACCAATGCGCGGCACATGACCGGCACCACCCGCGCGACCATGGGGTTCGATACCCATAAAACCCCGGACAAGTTCGATACCGGGATCAATGGCAACGATGTGAGCCTGGAGCAGCAGTTAACGCGTTTGGGCGAAACCCAATTGACCTACCAGGCGACCACCAACCTGTACCGCAAACATCTTGATTTGTTCCGTATCGCGCTCGGCCGTGGCCGGTAGCGCGGCGTATTAAGGAGAGACTGTTTTGTCTGAATTTCAAAAGGCCATGCAGGTCGCCACATCGGGCATGATCGCGCAGAATGTGCGCGTCCGGGTGATTTCGCAAAACATTGCCAATGCCGAAAGCCTGGCGACGACCCCCGGCGGCGATCCCTATCGGCGCCAGACCGTGTCGTTCAAAAACGCGATGGACCGCGCCAGCGGCATCGAAGTTGTTGAGATCGGTCGCATCGGTGTCGACCGCACGCCGTTCGGTCAGAATTTCGACCCGGGTCACCCGGCGGCTGACGCCAATGGCTATGTGCAATTGCCGAACGTCAAACCGCTGATCGAAATGGTTGATCTGCGTCAGGCCCAGCGCAGCTACGAAGCCAATCTTCGCGTCGTCGATGTGGCGCGGACCATGGTCGCGCGCACCATCGAATTACTTCGCTAATCAAGTCTCTTCATTCTTCGCATAAGGAGTAAATCCATATGGCAACATCCATGGCGACGGCAATCAATGCCTATGTCGATGCGGTTAAAAGCGCCGGTGCCGGTACCGGTGGCGCCGCGGCGGAGAAGACGCCGGGCGGTAACTTTGCCGATGTGATGAAATCGATTGGCGAAAGCGCCTTCGAAGCGGGCACCAAAGCCGATCAGATGTCGGTTGCCGCGATCGAAGGCAAGGCCAATGTCGCCGAGGTGGTCACCGCCGTCGCCAACGCCGAGTTGGCGTTACAGACCGTGGTTGCCGTCCGCGATCAGGTGGTCACGGCGTATCAGGAAATTCTGCGGATGCCGATCTAGGTGCAGCTTACAGCCGCACGCAAGTCTGCCCCTCTCCTTTAAACGCAGAAGGCGTTCTCTATGGATATGGCTCAGGTACTCGATGTGACGCGCGAAGCGATCATCGTACTTTTGAAATTAGCGGCGCCGTTGATGATCATCGCGCTACTGGTCGGTTTGGTCATTTCGCTGTTCCAAGCGCTGACCCAAATCCAGGAAATGACCCTGGCCTTCGTGCCGAAGATCCTGGTGATCTTCGTCTCGCTGATATTCTTCCTGCCCTTCATGGTGACGACCCTGGTAACGTTTACCCAAGGTCTGGCGACCCGCATCATCGGCATCGGTTAAGCACCGTCGACCGTCATGCTTGAACGGCTGCTTGTCACCGACGTCTATCTGTTCCTGGCCATATTCGCGCGCATGGGCGCTGCGATTATGGTCTTGCCGGGGTTTGGCGAATTGACCATCCCGGCGCGCGTGCGTCTCGCGTTGGCGCTGACCGTGACCTTTGTTCTGTTCCCGTTGGTGGTGGATCTGATCCCGGAGATGCCGTCGAACCCGTTCGGTCTGGCCGCCTTCATCGGTGGCGAGGTGTTGATCGGCATCGTTATCGGGGCGCTGGCGCGCATCCTGGTCTCGAGCCTGCAGGTCGCCGGCACCATCATCGCGTTCAACTCGGGCCTTGGCAGCGCCCAGCTCTTCGACCCCACCGTGGGTCAGCAGGGCGCCATTACCGGTGCGTTTCTGGCGACCGTCGGGGTGACGCTCCTTTTCGTCACCAATTTGCATCACTTGATGTTGTTCGCGTTGGTCGATAGCTACCAACTGTTCGTCCCCGGCGGCGGTTTTCCGGTCGGCGACGTCTCCGACCTCGCCGCCCAACTCGTCTCTCGCAGTTTCCAACTGGGTCTGCAAATCGCCATGCCGGTCGTCATAGTTGGCGTGATGATCTACATATCGATGGGCCTGATGGCCCGGCTCATGCCGCAGATCCAGGTGTTCTTTATCGCGCTGCCGCTGCAAATGCTGATTGCCTTCGCCATCCTGGCGATGACCGTTGGCGCCAGCATGCTGCTCTTCCTCGACCAGTTCGAAGCGACCATCCGCAATTTCCTAATTGTTGGGTAGGGCAGGTCTGAGATGGCGGAAAATGATGATGACAGCCAAAAAACAGAAGAACCCACCCACAAGCGGGTAACCGATTCCCGCACCAAGGGCGACGTCGCGCAATCGCGCGAAGTCGCCAATTGGTTCATGCTATTTTCGGCCGCCGTGGCGGTGGCGCTATTTGCCCCCTTTAGCGCGAAAAAAATCTACGGCGCGGCCTATCAGTTTATCGAGAGCCCCCACCAAATAAGGATCGAGCCGGAATCGCTGCGTCAGATATTTCTCGATCTGGGATTCACGGTTGGGTTGGCGATCGCCGCACCGATCGGCCTGTTCCTGATCGCGGCGGTGTCCTCGTCCTTCGTCCAGTACGGGCTTTTGTTCGCGCCGGAGAAGATCAAGCCGACGCTGAGCAAGATTTCGCCGCTCGCCGGCGCCAAGCGCATGTTTTCGCTGCGTTCGGTGACCGAACTTCTCAAGGGCCTGGTAAAAATATCATTTGTTGCGGCCATCACATTTGTTGTGATTTCGCCGATCTTCGACAGGGTGGCCTTGATCCCCTCGATGTCCATACCGGTCTCGATGGGTGTTCTCCACGATATGATCATTCGCCTTTTGGCGGGCGTGGTGTCGGTCGTCACCGCGCTGGCGCTGCTCGATTTTTTCTACCAGGTCTACGAACACCGCAAAAAACTACGCATGACCCAGCAGGAAGTGCGCGACGAGATGCGCCAGTCTGAAGGCGACCCCCATATCAAGGCGCGGTTGCGGCAGATTCGCACCGAGCGCGCCCGTCAGCGCATGATGCAGGCGGTGCCCGAGGCCGATGTGGTGATCACCAACCCGACCCATTACGCCATCGCCTTGAAATATGAGCACGACGCGATGGACGCGCCGAAGGTCGTCGCCAAGGGCGTCGACGAGGTGGCGGCGCGTATTCGCGAGCGCGCCGAGGAACATGACATCCCGCTATTCGAAAATCCGCCCTTGGCGCGTGCGCTCTATGCCTCGGTCGATATCGACGACTATATCAATCCCGAATATTATCAGGCGGTGGCCGAGATCATCGCCTTCGTGATGGGGATTAAGAAAGACCGGCCGCGTCCCATGGCCGAGCCGGACCCCGAATGGGCGTCCGAAGCCGGTGATTGATCTGACCGGGGGGCATGCCGGCGGTTGCCATGGAATCGGCCCGCATGACAGTTTGACCGCGCAATCGGGCGGCGATGGGCCGGTCGACAAAGATGGCGTAAATTGAATGACCACAGCGGACCAACATTCCACCGCAGACGCCGGCGAGGCGCCGCCCGCCCTGTGGCGCGACCCGCTCTTGCTTGCACTTGTCGTCCTTTTCATCGTCATCAGCGCCTTGCTTATCGGTGCGATCGCCGGCCGCGCGGCGGCGGTGACCGATCTATGGGCTTTGGCTGTCGGGGGATTGGCCGTTACGGCGGGGGCGGCGGCGAGCGTGGCGATTGTAACCTGGCGCCAGCAAAGCGGTACACGCGATACATTATCGGCCGAGCTCTTTATCCAGACATTGCCGAACGCCAGCGCGATTATCGATGCCACCGGCCGCACCCGGGTCGCCAATGATGGTTTTCAGCAATTATTTCCTGATGCCCAGCACGCGCCGCTTACGGCGCTCAAGCAACGTCTCGGCGGCGATGAGGCGGCGTCCGACCTTATCGGCCGGCTGGTCGCCGGTGCAGCGGCGGGCAGTACCGTTGCGGAGACTGTCCAAATTGCCGCCGATGGGGACGGTCTGAAGGCGCTTTGTGTTTCGGCGATGCCGGTCACCGGTCAGAACGGTCTGGCGTTATGGACCTTTGAAGATATCAGCGCCCCGGCGAAAGCGGCGGCGGCGGCTCGCGAGACTGCGACAAGCTTGGCCGAGACCATTGCGAGTGCGCCAATTGGCTTTTATTCGGTCGATCAGGATGGGCGCTTCCTGCTGGTTAACCAGGCGTTGTCCGGGTGGCTGGGGTACGAGCCGGGGGCCATCGAAGCGCAGGGACTGCGGCTGGCCGACATTCTGGCCGCGCCGTCACCGCAGGCGCCGGCCTATCGCGTCACCAACAATGAACAGGCTGGGGCGGACCAGCGGGTCGAGCTGAAACGCCGGGATGGGGAAACCCTGCCGGTGCTGGTGGCGCAGGCGGAAAATCGCGCAGACGATGGCGGGCTGCGAACCAGCAGCGTTGTGCGCCAAATCCTGTCCGACCAGGACGCACAGCCGCTGATCGCCCGAAATGAGCAGCGCTTTGGATGGGTGTTTGAAAATGCCCCGGTTGGCGTTGTTCTGCTCGACGATGCGGGGCGGGTCACGGAATCCAATCCGGCATGGCAACGGCTGGTGGCGCCCGACGAGAAAAGTTTAGCCGGCCGGTCGATTATTGAATTCATTGCCGAAGACGATTTGAGCAAAGCCGAGGCCTGGCTCGAGCGGGTCACCGAGAACACCGCGCCGGTCCCGCCGCAGGACGTCACGCTGAGGACGAAGTCGGCCAACAATACGGCGCGCACCGCCACCATGTATCTCAGCCGCCTGCCCAGCGAAGAGGGGCCGGGCCGCGGCGGCTCGATCGTGCATTTTCATGACGCGACCGAGCAACATAGTCTGGAAGAACAATTCGCCCAGAGCCAGAAAATGCAGGCGGTCGGACAATTGGCCGGCGGCGTGGCCCATGATTTCAATAATCTGCTGACCGCCATGATCGGCTTTTGCGATCTGCTGCTGCTGCGCCACACACCGGGCGACCAGTCGTTCGGCGATATTATGCAGGTCAAGCAGAACGCCAACCGCGCGGCGCGGCTGGTGCGTCAGCTCTTGGCGTTTTCGCGCCAGCAGACCCTGCAACCGCGCGTTCTCAGCATCACCGATGTCTTGGGCGATCTGACCAATCTGCTGCGCCGGCTCATCGGCGCCAACATTAAGCTGAATATCGCCCATGGCCGCGATCTGGGTTTGGTGCGGGTCGATCAGGGACAGCTCGAACAGGTTGTCATCAATCTGGCGGTCAATGCCCGCGATGCCATGCCGGAAGGCGGTGAGTTAGCGGTACGCACGTTCAACGAATCGGTGATCGTCGAGACCAGGCGTGGCAACGAAGTTGTCTCACCCGGCGACTATGTGGTGATCGAAATCGCCGATAACGGCAGCGGCATCCCCTTGGATATTCAAGAACGTATCTTCGAGCCGTTTTTCACTACCAAAGAGGTCGGGGCCGGCACCGGGCTCGGCCTGTCGACCGTCTATGGCATCGTCAAGCAGACCGGCGGGCAGGTCTTCCTCGATAGCGCGCCGGGGGCGGGCGCCAAGTTTACCATTCTGATACCCCGCCATCAGGCCGAAGCCTCTGACGATGCGCGGAAGGCGGAAACCGCGGACGGGCCGGCGGTGACCGATACGACGGGGGCGGGCACCATATTGCTGGTCGAGGATGAGGATGCGGTGCGCCTGTTCTCCGCCCGGGCGCTACGCGCCAAGGGTTACAAGGTGCTGGAGGCGCGCACCGGCGAGGCCGCGCTGGAATTGCTCGGGGTGGTCGATGATTTCATCGATCTGATGATTACCGATGCGGTAATGCCGGAAATGGACGGGCCGACCCTGATCATCGAAATGCACAAGACCCGGCCCGATCTGCCGGTGATCTGTATTTCCGGTTATGCGGAGGAAACCTTCCGCGAAAAGCTCGGCGCCAGCGACGATATCCACTTCCTCCCAAAGCCGTTTAGCCTCGATCAATTGGCCGGCAAGGTGAAGGATGTGATGAGCCTGCCGCACCCGTCATAGGTTGGTGTCGCGGCGAATCGCGCTGTCACCTTACAGTTTGGCCGCAAGTTTACCGATATTAACCATAATTCCCTTTACGTAAGTAGAACAAAAAAAGAACTTGTAAAAAAGAACAAAACCAGTACAGTGACCTCATTGCATTGCGGGACACCGCTCCATTGCGGGCCCCGCGGCAACGTGGAATAACAGGAGGGATACCCATGGCGACACCGCTTCGCGTCGTTGAGAAGGAAAGTATGGAAGACAAAACTAAGGCGCTGGATGCTGCGCTGGGCCAGATTGAACGTGCCTTCGGCAAGGGCTCGATCATGCGTCTGGGCGATGATCAGGCGGTCGAGGTCGCCTCGATCTCCACTGGCTCACTGGGGCTCGATATCGGCCTGGGGCTCGGCGGCGTGCCGCGCGGCCGGGTGGTCGAAATCTATGGGCCGGAGAGTTCCGGTAAAACCACCCTGGCGCTGCATGTTATCGCCGAATCCCAAAAGGACGGGGGCACTTGCGCCTTTGTCGATGCCGAGCATGCGCTTGATCCGACCTACGCCCGCAAGCTCGGGGTTAATCTGGACGATCTGCTGATCTCCCAGCCGGACACCGGCGAACAGGCGCTGGAAATCGTCGATACGCTAGTGCGTTCCGGCGCGCTCGACGTTCTCGTCGTCGATAGCGTTGCGGCCCTGGTGCCGCGGGCCGAGCTTGAGGGCGAGATGGGCGATAGCCTGCCGGGGCTGCATGCCCGCCTGATGAGCCAGGCGTTGCGCAAGCTGACCGGGTCGATCTCGAAGTCCGATACCACGGTGATCTTTATCAATCAGATTCGCCACAAGATCGGCGTGATGTTCGGCAGCCCGGAAACCACGACCGGCGGTAACGCGCTTAAATTTTACGCCTCCGTGCGCCTCGACATTCGCCGCATCGGCTCGATTAAGGAGCGCGACGAGGTGGTCGGCAACCAGACCAAGGTCAAGGTCGTCAAGAATAAGCTGGCGCCGCCGTTCAAGGTGGTCGAATTCGACATCATGTATGGCGAGGGCATCTCCAAGATGGGTGAGTTGATCGATCTCGGGGTACAGGCGGGTATCGTCGATAAAGCCGGGTCCTGGTTCTCCTATGGCGATGAGCGCATCGGCCAGGGGCGGGAGAATTCCAAGACCTTCTTGCGTGAGCATCCGGAGATGGCCGCCGACATCGAAAACCGTATTCGCGCCAATGCCGGGCTGATTTCCGAGGCCATGCTGGGATCGCCGGAAGATCTGGCGGGCGAAGAGGTCGACGATGCGGACATCACCGAGGGCGATGACTAGCCCCCTAAATATCCCAAAGTAGGGCCGCAATGGGATTTCGCGGCCCCGCGAAGCGAGAGCGGCGTCCTTCGGGGCGCCGCTTTTGCATTGGGCCGATCGTTCGCGGGAGGAACGCAGCCCTCGACAGCTATCGGGGCGCGGGGTAAAACGCCGGGCCGTCTTGTGGTTCGTGATTGCCGTGGGCCGGCGCGCAATAGTGCCTTGAACGCGGGCGTCCAACCCCTTCCACCGGTTAAGTTTGATACTATGGCAACGACAAACGAAATCCGTTCAGCCTTCCTCGATTTCTTTGCCGGTCACGGCCACGAAATCGTCAGCTCGTCGCCGCTGGTGCCGCGCAACGATCCCACCCTGTTGTTCACCAACGCCGGCATGGTGCAGTTCAAGAACGTCTTTACCGGGGCGGAAACCCGGTCGTACCAGCGCGCCACCACCTCGCAAAAATGCGTGCGGGCGGGCGGTAAACATAACGATTTGGAGAATGTCGGTTATACGGCGCGCCACCACACCTTCTTCGAGATGCTCGGCAATTTTTCCTTCGGCGATTATTTCAAGGACGTTGCCATCGAGCTGGCGTGGAATTTGATGAATAAGGAGTACGGCCTGCCGGCCGATCGCCTGCTGGTGACGGTCTATGCCGATGACGACGAAGCGTTCGATCTGTGGGGCCGCATCGCCGGCCTGCCCGACGAGCGCATCATCCGTATCGCCACCCATGATAATTTCTGGCAGATGGGCGATACCGGCCCCTGCGGTCCGTGCTCGGAAATCTTTTTCGACCATGGCGATTATATTCCCGGAGGTCCCCCCGGCAGCCCCGACGAAGATGGCGACCGTTTTATCGAAATCTGGAATCTGGTGTTCATGCAGTATGAACAGCATGCGCCCGACAACCGTTCGGATTTGCCGAAACCGTCGATCGATACGGGCATGGGGCTCGAGCGTCTCGCCGCGGTGCTCCAGGGCAAGCACGATAATTACGATATCGATCTTATGCGGAGCCTGATCGAGGCGTCGGCCGAGGCGTCGAATGTGGCTGCCGATGGCGACCAGGCCGTCAGCCACCGGGTCATCGCCGATCATTTGCGCGCCTGTTCCTTCCTCATCGCCGATGGGGTGCTGCCGTCCAACGAGGGGCGCGGCTATGTGTTGCGGCGGATCATGCGTCGGGCCATGCGTCACGCCCATCTGTTGGGGTGCCAGGACCCGCTCATGCACCGGTTGGTACCGGCGCTGGTCGGCGCCATGGGACAGGCCTTCGGCGAACTCGTCCGGGCGCAAGCCTTGATCACCGAGACCTTCAAACTGGAAGAAGAGCGCTTCAAGCAGACGCTCGATCGCGGCCTGCGCCTGCTCGACGAGGAGACCGATCGGTTGGGGTCCGGCGAGACCTTGTCGGGCGAGATCGCCTTCCGGCTCTACGATACGTTCGGCTTTCCCCTCGACCTCACCGAAGACATTCTGCGTGGGCAGGGGCGTAGCGTCGATACCGCTGGATTCGATACGGCGATGGAACGCCAGCGCGCGGCGGCGCGCCAAGCCTGGTCCGGCTCCGGCGAAGCAGCGACCGACGAAATCTGGTTCGACGTCCGCGAGGATGTCGGCGCCAGCGAATTTCTCGGCTACGATACCGAAATCGCCGAAGGCATCGTATCGGCCATCGTGGTCGGCGGTAAGGTTGTCGAGACCGCCCAGGTCGGCGACTCGGTGGCGGTGGTGTTGAACCAGACGCCGTTCTACGCGGAATCCGGCGGCCAGATGGGCGATACCGGTATCCTGTTCAGCGCCGATGGGGCCGAGGTCGCGGTGACCGACACGCAGAAAAAACTGGGCGATATACATGTGCATTTCGGCACCGTGGCCCATAAGCCCCTGGCGACCGGTGACGTGGTCGAGTTGCGCGTCGATGGGGCGCGCCGTGACCGGCTGCGGGCCAATCATTCGGCGACCCATCTGTTGCATCAGGCGCTGCGCCGCCGGCTGGGCGACCATGTGACCCAGAAGGGATCGCTCGTGGCGTCCGACCGGCTGCGTTTCGATATCAGCCAGCCCACGCCAATTGCTGCCAGCGATCTCGAAGTTGTCGAGGACATGGTGAACGAGCGGATCGCCGTCAACGCCCCGGTGGAAACCCTGTTGATGACCCCCGACAACGCCATCGATGCCGGCGCCCTGGCGCTGTTCGGCGAGAAATATGGCGACGAGGTGCGCGTTGTTTCGATGGGTGGTCCTGGGGGCGGGCCCGGCGGTGCGGATGACGACAATGGCGGCCACGCCTTCTCGGTCGAGCTGTGCGGCGGCACCCATGTGCGCCGCACCGGCGATATTGGATTGTTCACCATCGTCTCGGAGAGCGGCGTGTCGGCCGGCGTCCGCCGTATCGAGGCGTTAACCGGCATTGATGCGCGGCGCTACCTGGCCGAACAGGCGGGCTTGTTGAACGCCGCCGCCGATGCGCTGAAAGCCAGCCCGGCCGATGTACCGGTGCGGGTAACGCAACTGCTCGACGAGCGGCGCAAGCTCGAGCGCGAGTTGGCCGAGACCCGCCGTAAGCTTGCGACCGGCGGCGGTGGCGGCGAGAGCGAGGCGGCGGGCGCCGATATCGGCGGTATCACCTTTATTGGCCGCGCCCTGACGGACGTGCCGCCGCGCGAGCTTAAATCCATGGTCGACGATCTGAAGGCCCAAATCGGTTCCGGCATCATCGCCGTGACCGACGCTTATGACGGGAAGGGGTCCATCGTCGTCGGTGTGACCGCCGATCTGGTCAAGCGGTTCAGCGCCGTCGACCTGGTTCGTGTCGGTGTCGCAGAGCTTGGCGGCAAAGGCGGCGGCGGCCGGCCGGATATGGCCCAGGGCGGCGGCCCCGAGGCCGGCCAAACCGATGCGGCCCTGGCGGCGATCGAGCGCTTGCTGAAGGAACAATTGGCGGTTTAACGAAGCGGGTAGCGTAACCCCCGCGCAAAAATGGAATAATCCATGCGTTTTGAAGGTACCGAAACCTACGTTGTCACCGAAGATCTGCAGGTTGCCGTCAATGCGGCGATTACCCTGGAGCGGCCGCTTCTGGTCAAGGGTGAGCCGGGCACCGGCAAGACCGTATTGGCCCATGAGATCGCCGCCGCGCTCGAGGCCCCGCTGATCGAATGGCATGTGAAGTCAACCACCAAGGCGCAGCACGGCCTGTACGACTACGACGCGGTGGCGCGCTTACGCGACGGCCAGCTCGGCGATGAACGGGTGCACGATATCGGAAATTACATTGTGCGCGGCAAGCTTTGGGAGGCGTTCGACAGCGATGTCCGCCCGGTGGTGCTGATCGACGAAATCGACAAGGCGGATATCGAGTTCCCCAACGATCTACTGCTCGAACTCGACCGTATGGAATTTCATATCTACGAGACCAAGACCACCATCGTCTCCAAGCATCGGCCCATCGTGCTGATCACCTCGAACAATGAGAAGGAACTGCCCGACGCCTTCCTGCGCCGCTGCTTCTTCCACTACATCACCTTTCCCGACGACGAGACCATGACGCGCATCGTCGATGTGCATTATCCCGACATTAAGAAGAACCTGCTGTGCGAGGCTTTAAGGGTTTTCTACGATGTGCGCGACGTGCCGGGCTTAAAGAAGAAACCCTCGACGTCGGAACTGCTGGACTGGCTCAAGCTGCTGGTCGCCGAGGATATCGATGCCGATGTGCTGCGCACCAACGATCCGGCCAAGCTGATCCCGCCGCTCTATGGCGCGCTGCTGAAATCGGAGCAGGATGTGCAATTGCTCGAGCGCTTGGCGTTCCTCCACAGCCGCGAGCGGGCCGGCCAATAGCGCGCCGGCGAACGCCATGTTTTCACAATTTTTTTTCGAGTTGCGCCGCGCCGAGGTCCCGGTCTCGCTGCGCGAATATCTCGATCTGTTGGGCGCGTTAGACCGTGGCCTGGGTCATTACCAGGTGAACGAGTTCTACTATCTATCGCGGGCGATACTGGTAAAGGATGAGCGCCATATCGACCGTTTCGACCAGGTGTTCGGCCATGTGTTTCGCGGTCTCGAACCGCCCGATTTCGACGAGGAGGTCGCCGAAATTCCCGAAGAGTGGCTGCGCAAGATGGGTGAGCTGGTGCTCACGGAAGAAGAGAAGGCGGAAATCGAAGCGCTTGGCGGCTGGGAAAAACTGATGGAGACTTTGCGCCAGCGCCTCGAAGAGCAGAAGGGCCGCCACCAAGGCGGTAATAAATGGATCGGCACCCAGGGCAAGTCGCCCTTCGGCGCGCAGGGCTATAATCCCGAGGGCGTGCGTATCGGCCAGGATGAGAACCGAAATTTCTCGGCGGTGAAGGTCTGGGACAAGCGCATTTTCCGCGATCTTGACGCCGATGTGGAACTGGGTACCCGCAACATCAAGATGGCGCTGCGCCGGCTGCGTAAATTCGCCCGCGAGGGGGCGGCCGACGAGCTCGATATCGACGACACCATATCCTCGACGGCGCGTAATGGCGGCTGGCTCGATATCAAGATGGTGCCCGAACGCCATAACGCGGTGAAAGTGCTGCTGCTGTTCGATGTCGGCGGGTCGATGGATAATCATGTGCGCACCTGCGAGGAGCTGTTTTCGGCCGCGCGCACCGAGTTCAAGCATCTCGAATATTATTATTTCCACAATTGCGTCTACGAATCGGTGTGGCGTGAAAACCGCCGCCGCCAATCGCGGCGCCTGGCGACCTGGGATCTGCTGCACACCTATCCGTCCGACTATAAGCTGATCATCGTCGGCGACGCGGCCATGAGCCCCTACGAAATCGCCCATCCCGGCGGCAGCTTGGAACATTGGAACGAGGAATCGGGCGAGGTCTGGCTGCGCCGCCTGTTGCGCACCTATCCCCATGCCAGTTGGCTCAATCCCCTGCCACAGGACCGCTGGCGCTATTTCCCGTCGGCCGGCATGGTGAGCGAACTATTCGAGGGCCGCATGTTCCCGCTCACCCTCGATGGCCTGGAAGCGGCCATGCGCGAATTGAGCCATTAACCATATAAAAATTGGCCAAAAACGTCGCGTGCCACGAATAGGCCATAAATTGGGAATAATTCCCCGACTGCGGTGTTTAACACCCTGGAAGCCCAATTTTTATCAAACTCTAAGGAGACTCAAGAATGTCGATCGCACGAATGTTGGCCGTAGCCGCCGTAGCAACCATGGCCCTGTCCGGCGCAGCGCTTGCCCAAGGTAAGAAAGACGATGCCATGGGCAAAGGCGACGCCATGAAGTCTGAAACGGCCAAAGATGCGGCCATGAAGAAAGACGAAATGGCCAAAGACGAGATGGCTAAAGACGGTATGGCCAAAGACGATGCCATGAAGAAGGACGGCATGGCCGCTCACCCGGCAGCTGCGCATTCCGACGGCATGAAGAAGGACGAAATGGCCAAAGACGCGATGGCCAAAGATGAGATGGCCAAGGACGAGATGACTAAAGACGCGATGGCCAAAGATGCGGCCATGAAGAAAGACGTAATGGCTAAGGACGCCATGAAAAAGTAAGTAAGTATGTACCCCCCGGCGGTCGGGTTCGCTCGGCCGCCGGATCGGTTGCTCCGCAGTAAGTGGTATGGAATGTGAGCACGGATAATAAGCGAGAGCTGTTGATCGCGGAAATACCGCGGCTCAGGCGATATGCGATTGCGCTGCTGCGCGATCGCGTATCCGCCGACGATCTGGTTCAGGATGTGGTTTTGCGTGCTCTCGACCGGCTACATTTGTGGCGCGACGGCACAAATATGAGGACTTGGCTTTTTACGATCATGCATAATTTGCACGCCAACGATATGCGCCGGCTCAGCCGTACCGCCGATAACCAGCCCCTCGATGCGGCTGCGCTATCGCATGGTACGCCGCCTGAGCAAGAGGCCGCCGTTGAGCTGTCGCAATTGTCGAATGCCATCGCCGGCCTGCCGATGGCGCAACGCCAGGTGCTGTTGCTGGTGGGCTTGGAAGGGTTTAGCTACGCCGATGCGGCCAAGGCGCTCGACGTGCCGGTGGGCACCGTGATGTCGCGCCTGTCGCGCACCCGCGAAGAATTACGCCGCACCCTGGACGGCGAAAATGTGTCGCAGATCCGGAGGGTCCAATGATCGACCGGCAAATCGACGACGGCGAACTGCACGCGCTGGTCGATGGCGAGCTGGACCCGGCGCGTCAGGCGGAAGTCGAGGCCTGGCTGTCGGAGAACCCGGAAGCGGCTGGGCGCGTGGCGCGTTACCGGGCGCAAAATGCCGGCATGCACGCGCTGTACGACAGCGTGCTGAACGAAGAACTGTCTCCTGGTATCCTTAGTGCGCTGGCCGGACGCCGGCGCCAATGGTTGCCGCGAGGCGCCGCTATTGCGGCGGGATTTGCCCTGCTGCTGTCGGGCGCCGTCGCGGGTTGGGTTGTGCGCGGCGAAATTCCGGTCGGCGCCGACGATGCAGTTCAAATCGCCCAGGCGACGCCACCGATCGACACGCAAGTTCTGATGGAACGCGCCACCAGCGCCCATATGGTCAACCAGGATGACGATCTGAAACTGGCGGCGTCGGAGAATGACGACACGATTGTCCAATATGTCAGCACGCGCATGGGCGAGAAGGTGCGGGTGCCGCACCTGACCAGCCTGGGCTATCGCCTGGTCGGCAGCCGGGTGTTGCCGGATCCCGGCGGCCCAGCGGCGCAGTTCGTGTTCGAAGCAGAAAATGGCGAGCGGGTGTCGCTCTATGTGCGCAGCGAGGCGGCCGGCGGCGTCGACATCACCTATGCCCTGGCCGACGATCTGTCGATGTTCTACTGGAACGATTCCGAGCATTCTTACGCGCTGGTGCGCGAGCTCGAAGGCGAGCAGGGCCGCGACGACCTGCTAAAAGCCGCCAAGGCCGTCTACAGCCAAATCACCGAATAGATAACGCCGCGTTGCGGCGTCCCCCCTCCCTAACCCTCCCCCTCGCTGGGGGGCTGAGGATGGACCGTCACGCCAGTGGCGTGGCGTAAGCCAACCGAAGAAAAAGAATCTGTAGACCGACTTGCGTCGTGCCTTTGCACGACGGTTCGGCCCACAGCCCCCCTTGAGGGGGAGGGATGGGGTGGGGGGTATGTTGAAGTAATACGGGTCTAACCGAGACCTCGCTTCAGATCGACCTCAACCGCCCCAGGGCGTGATCTTCTCTTTCAGCGCTGCATAACCTTCCAGGAAGCCGGGTCGGGTGCCTAAATAGACCGCGTCGAATTGGTCGAGCGCGTCGTCGAGCCATTTGCGTAGATCCTCGTTGCCCGGATTGGCGTCGAGATAGGCGTCGCGGATCAATACGAAATGGATGCGCGGATCGTAAGGCTGCTTGGTGCCGCCCATGGATTCGTCGCCGTCGAGCAGACGCAGCAGCATGGCGTCGGCCGAGCCGAGCGTCTGCTCGTGGATCGGCGGTCCCTCCATGCGGTACATGACAGAGGTCATGTCGCGGCCGTTGCCGGTCGTATAACCCATCTCCGTCCAGAGGTCGGCCGCTTTCTTAT
>JABDJY010000301.1 GCA_013003285.1 Alphaproteobacteria bacterium
AGCCGAGGGCCTCCGACTTGGACTCCCGGCCGCTGGCAATCTCAAGGAAATAGTTGAAGATCTGCTCGCCGACTTCTTGCACCGTGGCATCGCCATCGGCGATGACGCCGCAATTAATGTCCATATCGTCCGACATGCGCTGATACATGGGCGTGTTGGTGGACAGCTTGATCGACGGTGACGGCTTGCAGCCATAAACCGAACCGCGGCCGGTGGTGAAGCACACCAGATTGGCGCCCGAGGCGACTTGGCCGGTGATCGAAGCCGGATCGAATCCCGGGCTATCCATGAACACGAAGCCCTTGGTGTCGATCGGCTCGGCGTATTTGTAGACCCCGGCCAGATTGGTCGTGCCGCCCTTGGCCGCCGCGCCGAGCGATTTCTCCAGAATGGTGGTGAGCCCGCCGGCCTTGTTGCCCGGCGACGGGTTATTGTCCATCGAGCCGTGGTTGCGCGCGGTGTAATCCTCCCACCAGCGGATCCGCTCGATCAGCTTCTCGCCGACCTGTTGGTTCACTGCCCGGCGGGTCAGCAGATGCTCGGCGCCATAAATCTCCGGCGTCTCCGACAGAATGCCGGTGCCGCCATTGGCGACCAGCCGGTCCACCGCGTTACCCAGGGCCGGGTTCGCGGTGATGCCCGAATAGGCGTCCGAGCCACCGCATTGCAGCGCCACGGTCAACTCGCTCGCCGACACCGTCTCGCGCTTGACGTTATTAGCCGCCGGCAGCATGGAGGCGATGCGCTCCACCGCCTCGTCGACGGTCTTGCGGGTGCCGCCGCTCTCCTGAATGGTCATGGTCTGGAAGGTATCGTTCAACTCCAACCCATAGGCGTCGAGCAGAAACGGGATCTGGTTGACCTCGCAGCCCAGTCCAACAATCAGCACACCGGCGAAGTTGGGATGCTGCGCATAACCCCACAGGGTGCGCTGCAAATTCTCGTAGCCCTCCCCGGAATCGGCCATGCCGCAACCGGTGGCGTGCACGAAGGCCGACACGCCATCGATATTGCCGTAGTCGCTCAGCCGGTCGGTGCGGTTAAACGTGTCCGCGATATAGCGCGCCACCGTCGCCGAACAATTCACCGAGGTCAGGATACCAATATGATTGCGGGTGCCGACCTTGCCGGTCTTGCGCCGGTAGCCCTCGAAGGTGCGCCGCTGGTCTTCCGGCACGAAGGGCGTATCGCTCATTTCGGTCGAATAGGCATAGTCACGCTCGAACATGCGAAATTCGCAATTGTGGAGATGGATATGATCGCCGACGGCGATATCTTCCATGGCAAAGCCGATGATCTGATCGTATTTGCGCACCGGCTCGCCCCTGGCGATGGCGCTCGTCGCAATCTTATGGCCGCGCGGGATCGGCGCCAGGGTCGACACCGCCCCCTCGCCGGGGATGGCGGTATTGGGCAGGATCTCGGTGCGGGCAACGACCACATTGTCGTTGGCGTTCAACCGGATGGTCAGCGGGGCGGTGTCGGACATGGCTCACTCACTTGGTCAGGATTAATTGCCCCTAACATAGTGGGAATCGCCCCCGACACCAGCGGCGTGTTGCGCCGAAGGCAGGATACTACTATCTCGAACTTTCAAGTCTGCGCGCCAGCTCAAGCGCTTCTGCGACAGAAAAAGAGCCTGTTATGATGCCTGATCCCCCAAGGATCGGTACCTGTATTACTGGAGCGGAATAAACTTTGTCATCGAGCACAATCGCCAACCTCTTGCCAATACCTTGTGTGGTCATCGTTCCCATTATTTTGCCGCCTGTCACATCCAATCGGAAGGCTACAATCGGCCGACCGTCTTGAAATGACGCCGCGGCACTGGTGATATGTGGACCGAGCGCCTGGCCGTCCTTCAACACCAAATACCGTTCTGGACCATCCTGGGCCTCCAATATCATTGAATCGCTCGGGACACCTTTCGCCAGCGCATCTTCGAGCGTCACGTCTGGATTCACATAGTGTAATGATAAGCCGATATTCGGCTCCGACCGCGACAGCTGCATAGGGTCAGAGTCGCTGGCTGCATTGAATATCAAAGTAGGGACCACAAACGCGGCCACACCAATCAACACAATGGCGGCTACGGCGAAAATAAGGAACTTGCGCATGAGACCCCCTACCGGGCCAACGGAAGTTGGCATACCGGAGAATGGCCAGATTACATCACTCCGTGCGTAGCAGCGAATAGCGTTCGTCGGCGGCGATGCAGTCGGCTTCCGGCAGGCCCAGTTCCTTGCGCACGATATTAGTGCCGAGCACCAGCGAGATCATTTTGTAACGGGCGTGACGACGGCTCATGCCCTCGCGGCCCATGCCGCAGTCGGAGACCAACACCAGCCGTTCGACGGGGATGTATTTGAGCGCCTCGCGGATATTCTCGGCGATCTCCTCGGGCCGTTCGACCTGCAACGAATGGTGATCGATCATGCCGATGGCGACCTTCTTGTCGGTGATATGCTCGCCGATAGCCTTGAGGTCGATATGATGCGAACTGCACGATTCAAACGTGATCACGTCGGCGTCGACCTGGTTGAGATATTCCAGCGACGGTGCGTAACTCTGCACTTCCAGGAACATGCGTTGCTGCGACGGGTTGCCCCAACAGGTATGACACCACACTTCGGTTTTGTCGCGTAAGCCCTTGACCGTGTTGTCGAATACGCCAACCAGCTCTTCCATGCCGAGCTTGCCGAAGGTGGGTCCGCGCGACGGGATCATATGGATTTGCGGCTCTTCCAGCTGGACCACCGGACAGCCGGCATCGGCCAGTTCGTTGAGCTCGCCATTCAGCGCGTCGCTGAACGCCATGACCCGCTCGACCGGGTCGGTGTAGTAATTATCCTCGACAGCGGTGGCCAGGATCTCGGGCACGATGGTGCCGAATTTGACCGGCTTGCGGGTCATACGCTGGGCGGTCTTCCACATGGCGGTGTATTGCAGATCACCGCGGCCGATCGGCCCCTCGATGGCCGGCATCACGCGGGCTTCAAGATAGTCGTGGAGAATATGGCCCATGGGGAAACCGACGCCGCCCATCTTGTAGGTGGCCGGCGTCGGCACACCCTTGCTGAAACCATCCATATGGAAGGGCGGATAGCTGGTCCAGCTTTGACCGCCGACCTCATTGTCATAATGGGCGTCGCCATCGGTGAAGATGTCGAGGCCCGCAGCCTCCTGATCGCGCAGATAAACCCCCACCGCGTCGGAATATTGGTCGCGGAATTTGGAATCGACCATGGCTTGAAGGAAAGTCCGCGTTCCCAGGTTTTCGGAAAACCAATCCGGTCGCGGTAAAGAACCAATCAGTGAAGTGGGTAACATCAAGTCTGCGGTTGCGCGGTACATAGTTATTCCCTCCAGCCGGTTGTTAATTATGAATTGAATAGAACCGTAGAACGCTATGACAGGGCGAGCAACTTAACCCACGTCAGGTGAGACCGGCGACGGTTAACCCTCACCCTCCGCCTCGGCGCGCAGTTCGACCCGCCGTATCTTGCCCGATACTGTTTTCGGCAAGGCCTCGCGGAACTCGATCTCGCGGGGATATTTGTAGGGGGCGGTCTGGTTTTTGACGAAATCCTGAATGTCCTTTTCCAATTCCGGCGAGGGTTCGTGACCCGGGGCGGGAATGATAAAGGCCTTCACGATCGAACCGCGCAGTTCGTCGGGCTTGGCGACCACGGCGGACTCCGCCACCGCCGGATGTTCCTGCAGCGCGCTTTCCACCTCGAACGGGCTGATCCGGTAACCGGCCGACGAGATGATGTCGTCGGAACGGCCGACGAACCAGATATAGCCGGCCCCGTCGCGGGTCGCGGTGTCGCCGGAAAAGTACCAGCCATCGTGGAAACACTCGGCGTTGGCCGCGTCGTCCTCGTAATAACCGGTGAACAGGCCCGGCGGATGGGGCTCGGTCAGGCGCACCCCGATATGGCCGACTTCGCCATCGGGCACCACATTGCCCAGGTCGTCGATCACGTCCACTTCGACCCCGGGCACCGGACGCCCCATGGAGCCGGGCCGCACTTCCAGGCCCGGGATATTGGCGACGATATTGATGGTCTCGGTCTGGCCGTAGCCGTCATAAACGTCGGTGCCGGTAACGTCCTTCCACACCCGCATGACTTCCGGATTGAGAGGCTCGCCGGCGCTGATCGAATGGCGGATCGAACTCAGATCGTAATTCGCCAGATCGGCCTGGGCGAATACCCGATAGACCGTCGGCGGCGCACAGAAGGTGGTCACGCCCAAACGCTCGACCAGGCGCAGATGCAGATCGGCATCGAAGCGCAGATCGCCATCATAGAGTACGATGGTCGAGCCCATCAGCCAGGGCGGAAACAGCATGCCCCACGCCGCTTTGGCCCAGCCGGTGTCCGACAGGGTCCAGTGCACATCATCCTCGCGCAAATCCATCCAGTAACGCCCGGTGATGGCGTGTGCCAGCGCATAACCATGGTCACGCGGCACCATCTTGGGAAAGGCCGTGGTGCCGGAGGTGAAATAAACCAGCATGGTGTCGTCGGCGCGGGTGCGCGGCACATCGTCCCGGCTGAGTGCGTCGGATGCCGCGGTGCAGGCGCTCTCATAACTGGTCCACCCCTCTCGGGTACCGCCGATGACGATCAAATGCTCGAGCGAGGGACAATTGGCGCGGATGGCCTCGATCTTGTCGGTCGCGTCGGCGGTGACGATGGCCAGCTTGGCCTGGGATTTATTGATGCGGTATTCGATATCCTTGGGCTGCAGCAGATTGGTGCCGGGCATGGCGACCACGCCGGTCTTGATGCAGCCGATCATCACCTGATACCAGGCCGGCAGGCGCGGGATCATGACGAAGGCGAAATCGCCCTGCCCCGCGCCCAGACCCAACAGCACATTGGCGAAACGGTTCGCCGCCCGGTTCAGGTCGGAGAAACGATGGTTCTCCAGGGTCTCGCCGTCGCGCGTCACATAGATGAACGCGGTCTTGTCGGCCTCTTCCGCGCGGCGCTCGATAACGTCGAAGCCGAAATTATAGAATTCGGGAATCTCCAGGCTGAATTCCGCCCGCGTTTTTTCGTAGTCGGTGAATTCTACAAGTTGCACCATGTCCGCCTCCCCCGCCGCTATTATCGTTGGGGAAGATCATACACCTGATTGGGCGATGACAGAACGGGAACGCTGCGGCGAACAGGTCGCCCGGCTCAGTCGACCTTGCAGGCGACCGCATCCATTTCGACCAGGAATTCCGGCCGCGCCAACCCCTTTACCGCCAGATAGGTCGATACCGGTTTGTGCCCGTTGAGAAATTCCTGCCGGCCTTCGCTGACCATGAAGACATCGGCGGGGTCGAGTGAAAATACGTTGAGGCGCACCAAATCTTCCACGCCCATATCGGCCGATTTAAGGACCTCGATCACGTTCAGCCAGATGCGCCGGTGCTGCGCCTCGAAGCCGATCGGCATGGTGCCCTCGGGCGTGACGCCGACGACGCCGGCGATATGCAGCGTGCGGGCGCCGGCCGGCACCTCGATACCATGGCTGTAGAACGCCACCGGTGGGGAAATCGTGTCGGGATTATGTGCGGTTAGCATAGCTGTCCTCCTCATGCTTCTTGATTATCGTTGCGTTGCGAGGCGACGGAGAACGGCCACGTTGCTGATTGGCACGCGGCCGCACCATCACCGGATCAACTATGGCACGAAGCGTGCGGCTTAATCGACCTTGGCGGCGACCACATCCATCTCGACCAGCCATTGCGACTTGGCCAGACCGGTCACGCACCAGGTCGAGGCCGGATGAAACTCACCGACGAACTCGGCGCGGCCCTCGCGCAGATACTGCACATCTTCTTCGTTGCGGGCGTAGACCACGACTTTGACGATGTCCTCCACCCCCATGCCGCGATGATTGAGGATGGCGATGACGTTACGCCAGGTCTGCCGGTGCTGCTCTTGGAACCCCTCGGTCATGGAGCCATCGGGGAGCGAGCCGACCTGCCCGGCAAGATAGAGCCAGCGGGCGCCCGGTGGCACTTCAACCACCTGGCTATAGAGGTTTGCCGGCGCGGCAACGGTATTGGGATTATGACGTGTGATGGTCATCACAGCTCCTTAAGTGGCGAATCCGCTAAACTAATAACAGGCGGCTTTTGTTGTAAAGGCGAGCGACGGCGCGATTAGGCTATTATTTACATCGAATGAGTATATTAATGACCGACCTTAGCCTCGAAACAAGGCCCGCGACCTCGAACATGGAAACCGACGATTGGCGAGAATGGAATCCCGGGCTCGATAATGACGAGCTCACCCTTCGGGAGGTCTTCGACACGCTGCCCGGCGCCGGTCCCGACGAAATCGACCAGATGGTCCGCCTGTTGGAAAATCCAGCCTCGCCCTATGCACTACCTGGCGCAGTGCGCTTACGCCACCATGACTGCATCCATATTCTGCTGGGTCGCGGCCTGCTCAACCAGGACGAGGCCTTCGTCATCGGCTACACCATGGGCACCGCCAAAGAGCATATCAACGAGGAGCAGGTGCAACTGTTCCGCCTCGCCGCCAAACTGCTCTACAAACCACCCTACCGCATGACCGATAACGATCTCATCGCCTTCGATCTGGCATTCGCCCTGGGTAACAAATCACCCTACCGGCATATCTATAAATTCGATTTCGACCGCGCCATGGACCTCGACATCGGCGATGTCCGCCGCGAGTTGGGCATCAACACCAAGGCACTGAAAGCTGCCTTCCGCGAAGAACGCCTGCTGCTGCCCGGCAACAAGGCCAGCGAACGCTTAGCGATTATTTAGCCGGTAAAGGTCAACCGCGCTTCGGCGCCGTTGAAACGCACCACCACCTCGCGGGCGTCGTCCAACGGCACTACCTTGGCCACCGCGCCGGAGGAGAACACCTCACCTGCCTTCAAGCCATAACCGCGCGGGCCCACATCGTTGATCAGCCAGGCCAGCGACCAGAAACCGTCGCAGCGGTCGTCGCCGGTGCGGCCTTCCGACACCAGTTCGCCGTCGAGGCGCATCTCGACCTCGATAGCGGCCAGCGGGCCATCGCGCCAACCGGGAATCTCGGGCCCGACAACGACGAAGCGCGAACAGGCATTATCGGCCATGAACTCCGGATTGTCCGGCTCATTGAAATCCACATAGCGCGGATCGGCGACCTCGATGGCGACATGGGCACTGGCCACGGCGGCGCGCGCCTCGTCCACCGTATAGGGTGCCGCGCGCGGCGGCAGGTCGGCGCCCAGCACCAGGGCGATCTCGGCCTCGATCAGCGGGTGGTTGATGCCGGTCATCGGCACGCTTGCCGGGCTGTCGAGCAGGGCGCCCTCGAGCAGCCGCCCCGGCACCGGTACATGATCCATGTCGCGGCGCTCGCCCTCGGCCGCATAGCCGATCTTCCACCCCACCACCGGCCAGCCGAGCCGTGCGATCACCGCCTCAGCGACCGCCTTGCCGTCATCGGCATTCATCGGGCGAATATCCGGCGGCAATCGGTCGATCAGCGTGCGGGACCGCTGGGCTTCGGCCAACGCCTCGGCCGCGCGGGCCACCGCATCATCGTTAAGGGTACGCGCCATTTGAGCCTCCCTCGGTTCGATTGTGGAACCAAAGCTTGCCGGGCGCCGGGGCCGGTGTAAAGCGGACAGAATTCGAGAAATTTGCAGAAAAAAGCCGGCGCGGCGGCCGGCGGATCGAAATTGGTAGCGGAGGAGGGACTTGAACCCCCGACACGAGGATTATGATTCCCCTGCTCTAACCAGCTGAGCTACTCCGCCACGAAAATTCGAGAGACCGGGATATAGTCAGGCCCCTTTGGGGTGTCAAGCGGAGCGGCGTCGGCCCGCCGCCTGCCGGGGTTTAGGTCTTATCAGGCACGGCCCTTTTCGCCGCCGCCCAGCGTCCCTTCCCCATCAGGAAAATGCCGGCGAACACCAGCACGAAGGCCACCATATGGTAGGGCCTGAGCTGTTCGCCGAGGATCACGATGGCCAGTATGGTGGTAAATGCGGCGCGCATATAGTTCGACATACTGGCCTTATTAGGGCCCAGCGACAGGACGGCGGAATTCATGAAGCCGACCGCGAATATCCCCACCACAACGCCAATCCAGGCGATGGTGGTGACGGCTTCCCACGTCAGCGGCACCGGTTTGTAGACGATCATTTCGACGATGTAGATCGGCAGCAGGATCAGGACGCCGAAGGTCTGCACGGCCAAAATGATCACCGGACCGCGTATGCCCTTCGGCAACTTCCGCAGCAATACATTGTGGACCGCGAAGCCGAACATGGCGCCCAGCATGATCAGATCGCCAATATTGGGGCGGAACGACAGCAGCACGTCGATATCGCCGGCCGAGATGATCACCAGAACCCCGGTTGCGGCGATCGCGATACCCAGGGCCTGCAGCCGGCTGATAAACTCCGAGAGTAAGAAATAGGACAGCACCACCGTCGCCACCGGCTGGACGGTGGCCACAATGCCGCCATTGATCGCGGTGGTGAAATTATAGGCCAGATAGACCGCCGCATTGCCCAAGGGCGCCAGGGCCGCGCCCATCACCAGCAACAGCTTCCAGTGGGTGCGGATCAGCGGCCAGGCTTCGATATATTGCCGCCAAAAGAATGGCAGCAGCACCGCCGACGCGACCATGATGCGCCAGAAGCCCAATCCCATGGGCGGCAACGACCCCTGCACGGTGCGGCCGACAATATGGTTCGACGCCAGAATGAACGCCGACGCGGCCAAAAACACATAGGGCCACGCCCCGCTGGAGAAGCGGCTCGGCACCGGGTCAGCCATGTCTCACCCTTACGTCCAGGCTTATACCTTGGCGGCGATGGTTTCCATCTCGACCACCCATTGCGGATTGGCGAGTTGGGTGACGACCAGCCAGGTCGAGGGCGGTGTGTGATCCGGGCTGAGATACTTCTTACGGTGCGCCATGACGTGGGGCAGCCCGGCCGGATCGGTGGAGAAGACGTTGATGCGCACGATATCTTCGACGCCGAAACCGGCATCGTTGAGAATGGCGATGGTGTTCTGCCAAATCTGGTCGTGCTGGGCCTCAAATCCTTCCGGCACGCTGCCGTCCGGCGCAGTGCCGACTTGGCCGGCGGTAACCAGCCAGCGCGCATTGGCGGGAACTTCGACGGAATGGCTATACATGCCGGCGGGCGGCGCAACGGTCGAGGGATTACGGGTGGTCAACATGATGGGTCTCCTCCTCCAGTGATGGCTCCAGGTGTGGAGCCAGATGGCGATTATGGTTGATCGTCAGCTTACGCAAGTTCGACGCCGCGCGCTGACTTTATCGGTTCACAAAGAAAGCAGTTGGTCCGCCAACTCTTGGGGCGCCGAGAAAAACGGCGAGTGCGACGTATCGAGGGTCAGCACTTTCTCGCAACCCACGGCCTCGATCATCTGGCGTTGTGTCTTGATGAAAATCGCACCGTCCTGCAGACATTCGATATAGACCCGCGGCACGCGGCCATAGCGCGCGTCGGTCAAGCGCACCTTGGCCTGCATGACCTCGATCGCCTGCGGCACCAGATTGGCCTTGGCCATGGCGATGTCTTCGTCGCTGCAATCTCCGTAGAAAAGCGGCTTGATCATAGCGTCGCGAACGGTGCCCGCCAGTCCATCATCGGTGGGAACGCGGGCGTCGGCGACCATCGGATTATCATCCACCCGGGCCGAGACATCGAGCCGCGATTCACCGCCCTTCGGCATCATCGCGGTCAGGAACACCAGCGACTTTATCTTGTCGGGCCGCTCTTCGGCGACCTGGCTGATGGTCATACCGCCCAGACTATGCCCCACCAGGATCACCGGCTCCGCCTGAGCATCGACAATGCCGCAGACATGCTCCACATAGGCGGCCAGCGTAATCTGCTCGCGCGGTACTGGATTATCGCCATGGCCCGGCAGATCGACGGCGATCACCGTGTGCCCGGCGGCCTCGAGCAGCGGCACGACCTTGGCGTAGCACCAGGCGCCGTGATAGGCGCCGTGAACCAAAACATACGTACTCATGCTGCCTCCTTGGCCAGCGCCGCGCGCTGAATCCAGCCGCCACCGAGCAGCCGCGTGTCATCGTAGAAAACCGCCGCCTGACCCGGCGCGACACCGAACTCAGGCGCGGCGAGCTCGATCATGCCACTGCCGTCCGCGCGGCCATAGAGCCGCGCCGGCAGCGGATCCTGGGTCGAGCGCAGCTTAACCGTGATCTCCATACCCTCGGGCGACGGTCCGCTCCCCTCACCCAGCCAGTTGATGCCGTTTACCGGCACCTGACTGACCGCCAGGGCCGATCGCGGCCCCACCACCACCCGGTGGGTGTCGGCGTCGATCCGCACCACGTAGAGCACGGTTTCCTCGTCGCTCACGCCGGGCCGGCCGCCGATGCCGAGCCCACGGCGCTGACCGATCGTGTAATGAATAATGCCCTTATGACGGCCCAGCACCTCGCCGTTGAGATCGACGATGTCACCGGGCTCACCGGCTTCGGGGCGCAGCCGCTCGACGATACTGGCGTAATTGCCATTGGGCACAAAGCAGATGACCTGGCTATCGGGCTTGTCGGC
>JABDJY010000391.1 GCA_013003285.1 Alphaproteobacteria bacterium
GGGCTAAAAAGATCAATCGCATGGCGAAACGCTAACACGCGTCTTGGGGTTGGCGTAAACGATTAAGCGTGATCGCATTGACTCGCATGGCGAACTGATTGAATTTTCGCGCAATCAACTGGGGCGGCGCGGTAGCGCGTTCGGCCCTTAAACTTCTCCTTGATTCATCGAGCCTGGCATGACCCAATCCCCCAACATCGTTCTTTTCTCTGTCCACAAGGACGCCATGGCAGCTGCCGTCCGCGCCTTCGCCGAAGACTGGCCCGCGGCGCGAACCAGCAATATTCTCGAAGACGGTCTGTTCGAATGGGTTCGCGCGACCGGCGGCGTGGTGCCGGAAATGTATGACGCCTTCCAGACGCTTACCCGCTATGCGGTCGGGCGCGGCGCCGACGGCATTCTCTATTCTTGCTCGGCCTTCGGGGAATGTATCGACGCCTGTATCGCCGAATTCGACATTCCGATGTTGAAGCCCAATGACGCGATGATCGAAAAAGCACTGGATCAGGGATCGCGCATCGCCGTGGTCGCGACGGTGGCGGCGACGATTCCCACGATTGCGGTCGAAATCGAGGACATGGCGGCACAGCGGGGGCAGGAGATCGAGCTTGTACCCTATGTGGTGGGTGGTGCGTTCGACGCTTTGGCGGGCGGTGATGCGGCATTGCACGACCGGTTGGTGGCGGAAGCCGCCGGTGAAATCAAAAATTGCGATGTGATTACCCTGGCGCAGTTCACCTTGTCGCGGGCGGTACCGTCAGTCGCAGCCGTAACCGATATCCCGGTGTTCAATTCACCCGGTGCGGCGGTCGCGAAAATGCGTGAGATGCTTGGCGCGTAAGGAAAGGAAAAGAGCCGCTCTAGCGCGGCTCTTCACCTCCGGAGGGTAGGGATAGGGCGATCCCGGCCGGGCCGTCGCCCTTGGATGTGGTGCCTGCATCGGCGCTCGCGCTTGCCGTAGCAGCTTCGGGTTCCGGCTTCTGGCCGAACAAGCGGCCGATGGCCTGCGCCAGTGCTTTGATGCCGCGCCAGATTTTCGGCAGCAGCCAGATCATCAGCACGATGAACGCCACCAGCAATCCGATGAACACCACCGGATGATTGAGCGCTACCCACAGGCCGCCGATGACGGCGACGTCTTCGAGGATCGACGCGGTCCAGTTGGAGAAAGGTTCGGGCGAAGTATTGATCAGCGCGCGTGATCCAGCCTTCGTGGCATGGGTCGCGCCGGCCAAACCGCCGCCGACAACCAACGCAGCCAATTCGACGCCCACATTAACGTCGCCAACCGCACCAGCAGCCAGTGCAGCACCGGCGGGGATGCGGATGAAGGTGTGGATGGTGTCCCATCCGGTATCGACGCCCGGCACCTTGTCGGCACAAAATTCGACCATGTACATCAATACCGCCGCGCCGATGACTAGCGGGTTCTCCAGGATCAATAGATCCGGTGGCAAATCGATATTTCCGGTGGAGCCCATAAGGCCGAGTACGGCGATGGCAGCGTATAGATTAATACCGCTTGCCCAGGCGACGCCCAGTGTCAGGGCGATAGTTTCAGCGATTCCCACAGCTTCCCCGTTTGCTGATTATGTTGGACTATACGTGGGGGCTGGGCGCGCGATTTCAACGCCACAAGGCGCAGAATACTCAGCGCTAGATAAATTAAACCTATATATTTCAGCTAATTACGCGTCTGCCTTCGAGCGTTTCTTCCGCCCCTTAAATAGCCACTGGAACATCGGTCCATAGGCTTCCTGAGCGCGAATTCGCTGCGCTTGGGTGTTGGCGTGATGCTCGATTTGCGCCCCTGCCGAGGCCGGTCCATCGCCGACATCGCAGATGCGATCGATCAGGTCGATGGCCTTATTCCAGTACCAACCCGAATCGGCCTGGTTCGCCGGATGGCGGGCCAAGTCTGAAATGAACGAGGCGCAGGAATTGGCCACAAGTTCATCGCTGCCGCGGGCGCAGGCGCGCAGCAAATAACGAATATCGTTCTGTCGTCCGCGATCAAGGCCCAGATTGTGCGCCTCGCGCCGCACCAGTCCGATTAGGGTGTTCAACTCGTCCGGATCGAAGGCTTGCGAGCTGACCCGTAATTGTGCCGCCAATTCGTCGGATAGGGGATGACCGTTATCTTGCGCCCAGCGGGGTAGCACTTCACCGAGGATTCCGTTGACCAGCACCCAGGCCCGGCCGCGAGCCAAGCCGTCGCGGGTGCCGACAATACGCGGCGCGAAGGGTTTTAAGGTCTGCCGTGCCTCGCAGTCGATGCCGTCATTCACCTTGATCGCGAATGTGGCGATGACCGGGCAGGCGCCGGACGGCCGGTCGGTATGGCGTTCGCCGGCGAGCAAGGCGACCAGCGACATGACGCAGAGTTCGTTGACGCTTCGGTCACCGACCCGTGGCACAAGCGAAATACTGTCATAGAGGCGTTGGTGTGAAATATCGGTGGTCATCGATCACAATCCCAGCTGGCTGTAAGAATAGAGTGCAGCAGAACCTTTAGGGGTTAAGGATAGTCCATCTGTAGTGGTCACGTCCAACGATTGAATTCACCACTAGTCTTTACGCTCATACCCAGACTCACCGATAATTTAGATGATTAGTTACGAGAGGATGAATGGTCGAAATCACGCAAAACATCATTAAAGCCAATGGCATAAACCTGCATTACCGCGAGGCCGGGCAGGGGCCGGCGATGATTTTACTCCATGGCTGGCCGCAAACCTCCTATGCGTGGCGAAAGGTCATTTCTCCGTTATCCGACCGTTATCGCGTTATCGCGCCGGATTTGCGCGGCATGGGCGATTCCGACAAGCCCGCCGGCGGCTACGATATGCGCACCGTCGCCACGGACATTCGCCAGCTTGCCGCCGTCCTGGGCCTAGAGAATGTCTATCTGGTCGGCGCCGATTGGGGCGGGTTGGTGGCGCGGCGCTATGCCTTGGATTGGCCGGGCGAACTGGCGCGGTTGGCCATCGTCGATATCGTGCCTCACGGCCAGATCTTCGAAAATTTCACCGTCGAATACGCCAAAGGGGCCTGGCATTATTTTTTCAACGCCGTGCCCGATTTGCCGGAGAGTTTGGTGGCGCATGACGTTCGCGGGTTTCTGCACGCCTTCGGTCGACCGAAATATCATAATCCCGCCGATCTAGAAGACGCGCTCGACGAATATGTTCGCGCCTATTCCCAGCCCGGCGCCCTGCGCGGCGGCTTTGCCTATTACAAAGCCATGTTTGCGGAGAACCGGCGACTCGATGAAGAGAGTTTAGGTAAGACCATTCAAGAGCCGGTGCATTGTATTTGGGGCAATAGCGGCGGTATGGGCGGCCCCTTCGATGTTCTGGAAATGTGGCGGCCCGATGCGCCGCAGGTGACGGGACGCGGAATCGATGCATGTGGGCATTATGTGCATGAGGAAGCGCCGGACATTTTGGTCGAGGAACTTCTCGCGTTCGGCGATGTTTAATCGTGGTGCGAATAACGGGTGATGGGGAAGGGTAATCGGATGGGCGATTCCGGCAACCGGAAACGGTCGAAGAAATCCAAGCGCTCCAAGCGGGATAAGGCGGCCAAGAAAATCCGGGCGGCACAACGCGCCGAACGGTCGGCGGGGCCGTCGCCGGCAGAAACGGCTGACGTTGCGACGGACCTGTCATCGGAGAGCCGGGAATTGGTCATCGAACTCCAACGCACCGAGCTTTCCCGCCTGTTGCGCGAACAACAGCGTTTGAACGACCGGGTCGATCAGCTGTTGCAGCTACACGAACGCGAGCAGGTCTTGCGGCAGCAGATGCAGGCGGCCCTCGACAACCTCTCGACCCAACGGGCGCTGCCGTCGCCGGAACGGGCCGAACGCGAGCAGCAGCAATTGGTCGAGCGGGTTAACCGCGCGGAGAGTAAATTCAGCGCGCTGCAATCGGCCGTTGGCCGGTTGGTGTCAGTGATCGAGCGCCAGACCGCGTCAGCGCAATAAACAGGGCCTGTTTATCGCCTAGTGCGCCATCAGTACCGGGATCTGCGCCTCGTTCAAAATATGGTTGGTGGCGCCGCCGAAAATCATTTGCCGCAACCGGCTCTGGGTATAACCGCCCTTGATCAGTAGATCTGCGCCCAGCTTCGCTGATTCTTCGATCATCACCACACCCGCGGCTGTGGGCGAGCGTTTGCCCGTCGCCGTTTGCGCCGACGCGGTCACACCGTGACGGCTGAGACTTTCGGCCACCTCTTCGGCGCTGGGGCCGGGCACCATCGCGCCCTCGACGGCGAGGACGGTGATCCGTTCGGCGCTTTGCAGGAACGGCAAGGCAAAAGCCAGTGCCCGCGCCGTTTCGGTGCTGCCGTTCCACCCGACGACCACATTGCGCGCCAAAGTCTGCGGCGCCGTCGGCGGCGCAATAAGGACCGGCCGGCCGGACTCAAACAACACCGTCTCCAGCGTGTTCATCGCCGGCGTGAGCACCCCCGGTGTCGGCCTGCCCACGACAATCAGATCGAATACCCGGCCGCGTTGACCGAAAATGCCAATGCCGGGCGCCTCGTCCTCGACCCAGCGGGCGCAAAGCCCCGACATGCTGGCGGAGGAAGCAACGCTCAATCCATTGTCGCGCACGAAACCATCGAACTGGGCCTGCAGGCGCCGGGTGCGGGTTTCCTGTTCCTGCTCGAATTGCTCTTCGGTTCCGGCGAGGGCGGCAACGCCACCTTCGAACCCGACGGCAATCGCGCCGGCGAGCGAGGGCCGAATGCAAAGCCCTTCGATATAACTGTCGAACTGGCGCGCCACCAATAAGGTGGTTGCCAACACCGAGGGCAGCACTTCGCTTTCCTCCAGCGGTACCAATATCGATTTATATCCCATTTGATCTGCCACCCCTGGTTTGATCGAGTATCTATAATGTCCCTAGGTTACCCCGAAGGGCAAGCGCAGTGCGACTTATGAGATATAGCACTATGGTCGCAGCGGCGGTTGCCTCGGTGGCGGCCTTCGGGTACATAACCGCCGTTCCGAAAAGGCGCGGCAGTGGCGGAATTGGTAGACGCGCAACGTTGAGGGCGTTGTGGGGGAAACCCCGTGGAGGTTCAAGTCCTCTCTGCCGCACCATCGGGACGTTCTTGGGACCGGCGCCATCAAAAGCGGGGCCACCCTTGATCCGCCGCGCCGGGTGGCGTATCAGGCGGTCCGAACCATGTGCCGTGCGGCTGTGGCGGAATTGGTAGACGCGCTAGCTTCAGGTGCTAGTGGGGGCAACCCCGTGGAAGTTCGAGTCTTCTCAGCCGCACCACTCTCTTTACAATTTGGTTACGGCCTGCGGGCCAAGATGGTGAAAGTCCCTTGTTTGTCAAAGGGATGGGCGCAATCAATAATCTCGGCATTCGCGTTAATTGCCATGGCGGGCGGCGAATTTATCCCTATATGATAGGCGCGGCATTGAGATGTCGCGGCGAGAGGAATTGAGACGAATGCCAAACCGGAAGAAAGATCATCAAGTCGGCCTATGGGCGCGCACGCGCGGCTATTTCCTGGCCGGCCTCCTGGTGGTCGCGCCCGTCGGTATCACCTTCTGGCTGAGTTGGTTGGTGTTGAGCTTTATCGATGCGCGGGTCACGCCACTCATTCCGGAAGCCTATAATCCCAACACCTATGTGCCGTTTGGCATTCCCGGCCTTGGGGTGTTGGTTCTCCTGATCTTTATTACATTCGTCGGCGCGCTAACCCGGGTCCTGTTGGGGCGTTGGATGGTGCGTGGTGGTGAGC
>JABDJY010000396.1 GCA_013003285.1 Alphaproteobacteria bacterium
ACACCTGCCCCGCCCGCGCGCCGCAGTAAACCCGCGCCGGGGCGGCTGGGCTTTGGGCAATGATCATCAGCGTCGAGTTTATAGGCAGATCGGAATCGAAGCGTCGCCAGGTCTGCGCGCCGTCGTCGCTGCGCCACAGGGAACCGGCATCACTCACAGCGGCGATGCTAAGCGCGGCGTAAAACCTCTGAGGGTCGTGCGGAGAAACCTGTACATCGCGTGCATAAGTAAGCGGCGAGAAGCGACCGATGCCGAGTTCAGACCAATGCTCGCCGCTATCGTCGGTGCGGAACAGGCCCATGCGGTTGGCTAGATTGTTTGTCATCAAAATATTTGGGACAACTGAGCCTGTTTCATAACGGAGGTTCTGGCTCATCTTGGATTGATGTTAAGCCGCTTGGCGCTGATGGTTCAAGCGGCGGCTTTGGATGGTCAGTTTTTTGATCCGGTTCCTCCTTTCGATGATGGTGGTGTCGCGCCCGAAGTAGGTATCGGCGGGCGTGACGTTGCCGAGGCTCTCGTGGTAGCGGTGGTTGTTATAGTGATCGACGAACGCACCGATCTGGCCTTCGAGGTCTCCGGGCAGGTAATAGTTTTCCAGCAGAACGCGGTTTTTCAGGGTCTGGTGCCAACGCTCGATCTTGCCTTGGGTCTGGGGATGATAGGGGGCTCCACGGACATGCTTCATAGCGTGGTCTTCGAGCCAGTCCGCAAGGTCGCCAGAGATGTAAGACGAACCATTGTCACTGAGCAGCCGGGGTTTATGGCTGACCTCGACTTGATCGCAGCCTGATGCTTCCAACGCCAGTTCCAGCGTCTCCGTCACATCGCCCGCCTTCATGGTGGTGCACAGCTTCCAGGCGATGATGTATCTGGAATAGTCGTCGAGGATCGTCGACAGATAGAACCAGCCCCAGCCGATGACCTTGAAGTAGGTGAAGTCTGTCTGCCACATCTGGTTCGGCGCCGTGGTCTTGTCCTTGAACTCATTCGCCGCCTTGATGACGACGAAGGCCGGGCTGGTGATCAGATCGTGGGCCTTGAGCAGCCGGTAGACGGACGCTTCCGAGACAAAATAGCTTTTCTCGTCGGTAAACTTCACGGCCAGTTCCCTGGGTGACAGTTCCGGTTCGTCCAGGGCCAGTTCGACGATCTGATGGCGGATGTCGTCCGGAATGCGGTTCCACACCCGGCCGGGGCCGCTAGTGCGGTCTTCAAGACCGGCCTCACTAAAGGTCTGGTATCGGTCGTACCACCGGTAGAACGTCGTGCTCGGGATGCCCAGCTTGTCCAGCGTCCGCCGGACCGGCAGATGAGACTTCTCCACCAGCCGGATGATCTCCAACTTCTCGGATGCGGGATACCTCATTCCTCGTCTCCCCCATCCGCGATCATGCTTTTTTTGAGAAGCCGGTTCTCCAGCGAGAGTTCGGCGACCAGTTCCTTCAGGTCGCGCATCTCCTGGCGCAGGCCTTTAACCTCGCCCGAGGTCGCCTGGCGCCCGGTGTCGCCCGCGAGCCGCTTCTTGCCCGCTTCCAAAAACTCCTTCGACCAGCTGTAATACAGCCCCTCGGCGATGCCTTCATGGCGGCACAATGCTGCGATGCTCTCCTCGCCGCGCAGGCCTGATACCACGATCCGGATCTTCTCTTCAGCCGAATACTGCTTGCGTGTCTTACGGCGAATATCGCGAACAGCCCTCTCTGCAGGGTCGCTCTTGCTGATTGATTTCTGTCTCATCTTCGTTCCCTTCGGTCACTACGATGAGCCAAAAATCCTCCGTTATGCAATTATCTCAATTTGTCCCAAAGGCGCTGACGTCAGACAGCCTGAGCCACCGGCGCGGTCACACTTGTCAGCATGAACGCAACGGCAAACAAACCGGCGAGCAGCATCACGCGTACACGATATTTCAT
>JABDJY010000409.1 GCA_013003285.1 Alphaproteobacteria bacterium
CCCGCTGGAAACAAGCCAATCCTGGGGACTTAAGGAGAGACTTAATGCCCCTGCATCCCCAGGCTCAGGACCTTCTCGATACCCTAACGTCGGCGCCGACGCCACTCAACCAGTTGCCGCCCGCCGAAGCGCGCGAGGCCTATCGACGCTTCATCGAACCGCGCAATTTCGACCCGGAACCGGTCGGCCGGGTCGAAGATCGTGAGATCGAAGGGCCGCACGGCCCGGTGTCGCTGCGCATATTTTGGCCGATCGGGACTCCTAAGGCACCGTTACCAATATTCATATTCTATTTCGGCGGCGGCTTCGTCATCGGCAGCGTTGAGAGCCGCGAGCCGCAATGCCGCAAGATCGCCAACGAGACCGGCTGCATTGTCGTCGCGCCGCGCTACCGCCAGGCCCCGGAGCATAAATTTCCCGCCGCCCACGACGATGCCTGGACCGCCGCCCAATGGGTCGCGGCGAACGCCGAAGCGCTGGGCGGCGACCCGTCGCGGATCGCCATGGGCGGCGATAGTGCCGGCGCCAATCTGACGGCCACGATATGTCAACAATCTAATGAAAACAATGGTTTCGAGATTGTTTTGCAAGTGTTGATTTATCCGTCGACGGACTTCTTCTTCACCCTCGATCTGCCGTCTTACGCCTTGTTGGACGAGGCCTATTTCCTCACCCGCCAGCAAATCGCCTGGTACCATGCGCAGTTTCTGCCCGACCATGTGGACCCGGGCGATTTGCGGTTGGGACCGGCGCTGGCGAAGGATTTAAGCGGCCTGCCGCCCGCCCTGATCATCACCGCCGAGTTCGACCCGCTGCGCGACGATGGCAAAAATTATGGCGAACTACTCACTGCCGCCGGGGTCGCGGTGGAGTACAAATGTTATGACGGCATGATCCATGGCTTCTTCCATTATGGTAAGACCATCGATGCCGCAACGACGGCACTGAACCAAGTCAACGACGCGCTTAAGCGCGCTTTCGCCGCCTAGGGGGACGCGACCATATGGATGAAGAAGCCGCCAAGCGCGCAGCCGAGGCGATTGTCGAAAATCGCCTGGCGCGGGGCCGATTAGAGTTTCTGCCGGTGGAGATTCGGCCGCAAGATCTCGATGAGGCCTATACGGTTCAAGAACGGATCAATGAAATTCTCGCCGGCCGTGACCTGGGACAGCCGGTCGGCTACAAGATCGGCTGCACCACCAAGGTGATGCAGGAATATATGAATATCCACGAACCCTCGTTCGGCGAGGTGTTCGCACCGACCGTCTACCGTAACTCCGCGATGCTGCAGCATAGCGACTATGTGGAACCCGGGGTCGAGGCTGAAATCGCCGTGATGTTGGGTACCGGTCTGCCGGCGGGCAATGCGCCCTACACACGCCATCAAGTCGCCGACGCCGTGGAAGCCTGCATGGCCTCGGTCGAGTTGGTCGATGCGCGCTATTTCGACTATCGCGAGATCGACACGGCGACCATGGTCGCCGACAATTTCTTCAATGCCGCCTGCATCCTGGCCGACCCGGTGACCGACTGGCGCGGCATCGACCTGGCCGCGGTACAAGGCCGTATGGATGTGAACGGCGAGACCTTTGGCAATGGCCCCGGCTCGCTTATTATGGGACATCCGCTGGAAGCGTTGGCCTGGCTGGCCAACCGCTTGGCCGAGCGGGGCCGTGAGCTTAAGGCGGGTGAATTCGTTACCCTGGGCTCGGTGGTCACAACCAAATGGGTCGCGCAGGGCGATCTGATCGAAGTGGAAATGGCAGGCCTGGGCGGCGTGTCGATAAAATTCGAATAACGCGTGAAGGGCGGAGAATAAATCATGAAGAGCTATCACCTTGTTGAGCCAAACCAGCCCCTGGAACTGGTGGAAACAGAGAACCCGGAACCCCAGGGCAGCGAAGTGCTACTCCGCATCACCGCCAGCGGCGTGTGCCATTCCGACCTCTATTTCTGGCAGGGCGGCTACAATCTGGGCGGCGGCAAGTTCGTGTCCATCGAGGAGCGCGGCATCAAGCTGCCGCTGATCATGGGCCACGAACCGGTCGGAGAGGTAGTGGCGATCGGGCCTGACGCGGAAGGCGCGGAGATCGGCGATAAGCGGTTGGTGTTTCCCTGGATCGGCTGCGGCGACTGCCCGCGCTGCGACGAAGGCAACGACAATGACTGCATCGCCATGCGCACCCTCGGCGTCATGGCGCCGGGCGGCTATGCCGACCATGTGATGGCGCCGCACCCAAAATATCTGGTCGATATCGCCGGCATTCCCGAACATTACGCCTGCACCCTGGCCTGCGCTGGCATTACCTCCTACAGCGCCTTGAAGAAGGTCCACCCGCTCTCCGCCGACGACAAGGTGGTGATCATCGGCGCCGGTGGCGTCGGACTCACCGGCATCGGCATTGCCCGCGCCTATCTTCCCGACCATGAGTTGATTGTGGTCGATATTGACGGCGAAAAACTGGCGGCGTCGCGCCAGGCCGGCGCCGATCACACCATCAACTCCCAGGATGAAGACGCGCTGGAGCGGATTAAAGAACTCACCGGCAATGGCCCCGGCGCCATTGTTGATTTCGTCGCCAATTCGGAAACCACGAAGCTGGGCTACGACGCCGTGCGCAAAGGCGGCCGGTACATCGCCGTTGGGCTCTATGGCGGCGAGATCACCATCCCCACCCTCACCCTGCCGATCCGCAACATGACCATGCGCGGCTCCTATGTGGGCAAGCTGGAAGAGATGCATGAACTGTTGGATCTGGTGCGCGGCGGCGAAGTGACACCGATCCCCGTCGAAAAGCGCCCCATGTCGCAAGTCAACGAGACCCTGCACGACCTCAACGAAGGCCGCATTTTAGGCCGCGTGGTGTTGGTGCCTTAGAGCACCGACGACGCACAACAAACATTTTCCTCATCCTGAGCTTGTCGAAGGATGGGGTGTACAGTGCTCTTCCAGCCCCTCGTCCTTCGACAAGCTCAGGATGAGGGGCTTTTCGTCGCCTCCCGCTAACCCGCTGCAATCATTGCGGCAAGGTCGCGCTCCAAGCCTGGCACCCGCGCGGCGGCTTCGAGCAGTTCGTGCCGGGGCTGATCACCCTGCGCGGCACGGACGCCCTGCTGGCGGGCGATGATCGCCCAGCGGGTGTGGGCCATGATTTCCCAATAGGCGACCGCGCCGGGGTCGATGGTCTGACCGCCGGCCGCTTCGTAGGCGCGGTAAAACCCGTCGCGCGTGGCGAGCCCGCCGGCTTCGAGATCGTCCCGACCGGCGCGCCAGCAGGTTGCGCAGAACCAGCCGATATCCTCGTACGGATCACCCCAGCCGGCGAAGTCCCAATCCAACACGGAGGTGAGGCTCCCCTGATCGACCAGAAAATTTCCCGTGCGAAAATCGCGGTGGATCAAACTGGTGCGGCCCTGAGGCGGCGCGTGGCTCTCCAGCCAATCGAGTGTGGCCGCTAATATGCCAGACTCCGGGCAAAGCGCCGTCAGCCAGTTGCGATAGTCGGAGACGAGCGCCAAGGCGGAAGATTTCAGCGCTACCCCCAAACAACTTAGGTCTTCATCGCCGGGGGTCAGGCTATGGA
>JABDJY010000493.1 GCA_013003285.1 Alphaproteobacteria bacterium
GGAGACATCCAGTCCCCGACGCCATCATGGGGCGGGCCGCTAAACGTTCCCGACCCCGGAGAGAACCACGAGCCCGGTGTGACATACAAAAAGTGCCCTTGTGGGAGAGGCCGCAATTAGTGAACATTTATCTAAAAGGCTAACCGATACGCATCGCTTCACGGCCTGAGGGCTGCGATATTCATCTGCCGCAGAGTGGCAAATTATAGATCGCTGCACAAACACGGTAGATGCCATGACGATACACAACTGGAAAACCGCCATCGGCGCCTCGCTGATCGCGCTGATCCTCGCCGTGTCGCCGGCGCACGCCGACCAGCATCTGGCAGCGTCGACTGAATTTGTGCAAGACCTCGCCGACCGGGCGATTACCACCCTGACGGCCGATGGCCAGACTGCCGAGACGCGGCGCGTACAATTTCGTGATCTGTTTCGCGAGGGTTTTGCCATAAAAGGCATCGCCCGCTACGTGCTGGGCAGCGGTTGGAGCAGCGCGTCGAACGCGGACCGCGCCGAATACCTCACCCTATTTGAAGATGTGATCGTGACCACATGGGCGGACCGGTTTTCCGATTATTCCGGACAGAAATTCACCATCGAAAACACCGTCGATGCCTCGAGCGCCGGCGCACCCGAACATGTTGCGATTATCCGCAGTATATTCTTCACCGATCCGCAAACACCGATTCAAATCGATTGGCGTGTCGCAAGCCGCGGTGATATTTTCAAAATCACCGATGTCGTGGTCGAAGGCGTCAGTATGGCCAACACCCAACGCGACGAGTTCTCGTCGGTGATTGCCGGCAACAGCGGTGAAATCAGCGCTCTACTCGACATTCTGCGCGACAAGCGCGACAGCTGACCACACGCTAAACTGTATATCGGCCAGCGCCGGTTAGGTTGTGGACTGTCATCAAGACCCATTCTTCGGTCGTGTTTCATGGCCGTCTAGGGTCAATTACAATCGTGATCACCGATGACAGTTCTCGGCAGGTTTAGACCCGATTCCGGTCGTGACATCACGCACGTTTCAACAGGCTGTATGATTGACAATGGCTCCGCGCTGGTTTCATGCTGTAAATCTGTAATTTTGAAAATGGGGTAATCGATAAACATTAGGGGAGGCAGTTATGGCCAAGCATGATCACGATCATGAACATACGGCCCCACCATCGGATCCGGCCCTCAGGGTCAAAGCACTTGAATCGCTCCTGCTCGAAAAGGGGCTGATCGACGCCGCGGCGTTGGACGAAATCATCGACACCTACGAAAACAAAATCGGTCCCCGCAACGGCGCCGCCGTGGTGGCGCGCGCCTGGGTCGATGCCGACTATAAGAAACGCCTGCTCGACGATGCGACGGCGGCGATTGCCGAACTGGGCTTTTCCGGCGTTCAGGGCGAAGACATGGTGGTTGTCGAGAACTTACCGGGCCTGCACAACATGGTCGTATGCACCCTGTGCTCCTGCTATCCGTGGCCGACGCTCGGCTTGCCGCCGGTATGGTACAAAGCCGCGCCCTATCGGTCACGAGCGGTGTCCGATCCGCGCAGCGTGCTCGACGAATTCGGGGTCACGCTGGCCGACGATGTCGAAATCCGGGTTTGGGACAGCAATGCCGAACTGCGCTACCTCGTGCTGCCGGAACGGCCCGACGGAACCGACGGCATGAGCGAAGATCAACTCGCCGCAATGGTCACCCGCGATTCGATGATCGGCACAGGACTTGTCCAAGCGCCGTAATAACGGCGTCGCGCTGAACTCCAATATCAGTTGAGAGGAGAGCAAAGTGAACGGTGTACATGATCTCGGCGGGATGCACGGCATGGGGCCGATCAATCCCGAAGAAAACGAACCCGTGTTCCACGACGAATGGGAGCGGCGCGTATTTGCCGTGACGATCGCGACCTTCGGCGGCGGCAATTACAATGTCGACCAATTTCGCCACGGCATCGAACGGATGGGTGCGGCGAATTATCTCTCCACGAGCTATTACGAGCACTGGCTGCACATGGTCGAAACTCTGATGATCGAAAACGGCTCGATCTCTCGCGACGAGCTCAGCGCAAAACAGGCCCAACTGGCCCAGGAGGCTGCGTGATGGCTGTGTTGTCGGCAGACCAGGTGGCAGGCCTCGCGGCGACCGGCGCATCCTGCCGGGTCGACGAAGCAGTGGCCCCCAAATTCAGCGTCGGTGACCATGTCGTAGTGCGCAATATAAATCCCTCGGGCCATACGCGCCTGCCGCGTTATGTGCGCGGCAAACGCGGCGTCGTGGACCGCGACCACGGCGTATTCGTCTTCCCGGATACGAACGCCCATATCGAAGGTGAAAAGCCTCAGCACGTCTATAGCGTGCGCTTCACGCCGCGCGAGTTGTGGGGCGGCGACGCGTCGGAGCGGGATTCGGTCTATATCGACATGTGGGACGACTACATCGATCCGACGGAGTAACGCGAACATGGCCGAGACCCTACCGATCGACCGGTTCCCGGAATTGCCGCGCGATGAAGAAGGCCCGGTGTTTTCCGAGCCGTGGCAGGCGGAAGCGTTCGCCATGACCGTCAAGCTGCACGAGGCCGGTCATTTCGACTGGTCGGAATGGGTCACCTATATCAGCACCGAAATCGCCAACGGCGCGCCGCCGGACGAGGTGGACGACAACGCGATCTACTACCGTCATTGGTTGAACGCGCTTGAACGTCTGGTCGCCGATAAGGGCCTGTCATCGCCGCCGGAATTGGTGGACCGCAAGGACGCCTGGCGACGCGCCTACGAGAACACACCGCACGGCGAACCTGTCGAGCTGACCAGCGCGGGATAATCGCAGCGGAGGAAGCGTAAGCAAGCCACCGCCGGTGCAAGTTGCGTCACGGGGGCAATGCGCGTCACGGGGATGGCGTTGCAACCCACTTATCGTTCGATAATTGGTCGTGCGAGAGGTCAAGATGACGACCTAAACCACGCCCGGCGTACAGACCGGAGCGCGGCGAACAACGAAAAATCGGGGAGTGAAGTCAATGACAATAGAATCGGCAAAAGCGGAACAGGTTTTCGAGATCGCCGACAGTTTTGGGATCGATCTCAGCGCCGAAGACGCGCAATCCTTCGCCGGCCTTATGAATGGCATCAAGGCCTCCTACGACCGGCTGGATGAATTGGTCGAACCGACGCTGCCGGTGAATTACAAGCGCGGCCCCGGCTATCGGCCGTCGCAGGACGAAAACCCGCATAACGCTTGGTACTGGAAAACTGACATCAACGGCGCCGCCGTGGGGCCCTTGAACGGCAAACGGGTTGCGATCAAGGACAATATCTGCGTCGCCGGGGTGCCAATGATGAATGGCTGCCGCGTTCTTGAAGGCTATGTGCCGGAAGTCGACGCCACCGTGGTGACCCGCATTCTCGATGCCGGCGGCACGATTGTCGGCAAAGCGGCGTGCGAGGATCTGTGCTTCTCCGGCGCCAGCCACACCTGCGCCACCGGGCCGATCACCAACCCCCACAAGTCAACCCATTCCGCCGGCGGGTCGTCGGGTGGCAGCGCCGCGGCGCTGGCGGCGGGCGAAGTCGATATGGCGCTGGGCGGCGACCAAGGCGGCTCGATCCGCATTCCCGCCAGTTGGTGCGGTGTTTACGGCTTGAAAGCCACCCATGGCCTGGTGCCCTACACCGGGGTCTTTCCCATTGAGGTCACAATCGACCATTGCGGTCCGATGGCAAACAATGTTTCCGATGTCGCGCTCTTGCTCGAAGCGATTGCTGGCCAAGACGGCATGGATCCACGCCAATACGAATCCACTACGCAAGATTATGTCGGCGCGCTGGGACAAGGCATTCAAGGCACCAAGATTGCCGTCCTGAAAGAGGGCTTCGGCCGTCCCGAGAGCGAAGAGGTCACCGACGCCAAAGTGCGCGACGTCCTGCGCCACTTCGAGGCCGCCGGCGCAACAACCACCGAAGTCTCAGTCCCCATGCACACCGACGGTTATCACATCTGGACTTCGATCATCATCGACGGCTCGGCCAATCAGATGATCAAGGGCAACGGTTTCGGCACCAGCTGGTATGGCCATTACGTCACCAGCTTGATGGACGCCTACGCCCGCGGTTGGCATTCGCGGCCCAACGATATGTCGGAGACCGTCAAGCTCACCCTGTTCATGGGCGAATACATCCATCGCTACTACCATAACCGCTACTACGCCAAATCGCAGAACCTGAAACGCGCGCTGCGCCAATCCTACGACGACGTGCTGGCCGAACATGACGTGATCGTCATGCCGACCATCCCGTTCCGGGCGACCGAGATTCCCGCACCCGACTGTTCGCGCGAGGAATATGTCGAAACCGCATTGAACATGTTGGGCAATACCGCGCCCTTCGATGT